>CAZCBD010000053.1:0-14429 GCA_964496755.1 uncultured Melioribacteraceae bacterium | reverse complement strand
AATACGCACAGGAACGTTCAGCTCGAATGGAGTAATTTGAAGCTTTCCACTCTTTGAAGCAAAAAGTGCAACCTTTTTAATAACAGCTACTTTATATCGTTTCCCTTTATACATTTCAACATTGAAATTAATGTTTTTGCCTACATCTTGTTCTTCTGCCCAAAACCCCTGATATTTTGGTAGTTTATTAATAGACGGCGATGAAATGCTTAACTGAATATATAATTTATAAGTCAGATTTATTTGCTCGCCAACATAAGCTTTGTTTTTATCCACAAAAGCACGAATAAAAACTTTTTGATCCAGATTAGCAAGCTCATTATTATTTTTCGTCGCTGCCTTTTTTTTATTGCTTGCCTTAACAACTTTTATTTTTAGAGTATTTGTAAAATATTTCTCTCCTTCAAAACTAATAGATGCTTTGCCAATTTTAAAATCACCAATATTTTCAGCCATCAAAATGTATGAATAGGTAATGCTTGATGATACACTCCCATTAATAATTTGCATATTGGTTGATTGATTAGGTCCCGATAAAATTTTAAAGTTATCTAAAACCGGGGGTTCAAAACTTTGTACACCGTTTGTTGATTTTGAATTAAAAGTGAAATCCAATTGAAACTGTTCATATTGTTCAACAATAGTTGAAGTAACAGTTGCTTTAAAATTCTGTGCAATTAAACAATGCACACTAAAGAGAAACAGAATTAAAAAATACTTTGCTAAACTTTTCATTTTTTACCAGTCTTTTTCCTTTTTAACAACCTTGCCTTTTTTTACTCTTAATTTTTTTTGTAAATCAGATTCTTTATTCTTCAACGCATTTAAAATTCTTTTTGCTTCTTGCTTAGAAATTTTATTTTTCTGTTGCTTCTGATTTTGCTGTTGATTCTGTTGCTGTTTTTGTTTCTGATTTTTATTTTGTTGATTTTCTTTATTCTTTTGATCTTTATTTTTTTGATTTTTATTCTTTTGATCCTTGTTCTTTTGATTTTGATTTTTTTGGTTCTTTTGATTTTTATTTTGCCGGTCTTTATTATTTTTGTTGCTTTTATTATTCTTTTGTTGTTTTTGTTTTTTCATTTTAAGCGCATAAGACAGATTGTATTTCGTTTCAAAATCATTTGGATTTAATTTTAATGCATTTTTATAAGCCTCAATTGCCTCATTCAGTTTTTTAGATTTCAAAAAAGAATTACCAATATTGTGAAATACTTTAGACTTTAATTTAGCCTCATTAGTTAAAGGTAAAGAATTTTTAAAAGCCTTTATTGCATCATCAAACTTTCCTTGCTTAAAAAGGGCATCACCTAAATTAAAATGAGTTTCAAATTTATCAAACTCTTTATCAAGACCTTTCCTAAATTTAATTTCAGCGTCATTATATTTGCCTTTTTTATATAAATCCACTCCATCGTTTACCAAGCCGGTAACACTCTGTGCAAAAATTACGGAGCTTAAAAAAAGAAATAAAATAAAAGTATGTTTCATTTACCAACCTTCAATTTGCTTTTTCAAATTTACTAAGTAGTTTGGATTTATTCGAAGAAATAAAAGATTCAACAATCAATAGAAGAAAAGTTACAGCAATAAAATAGTAGAAGCGATCTTCATAATCAGTTATTTTTTTCACGCCGAATTCGGTTTGCTCAATCTTAGATAAATCAGAATAAATTAAATTTAATTCATCTTGCGTTGTTGAACCACGATAATATTTGCCGTTGGTAGCCGAAGCTATTTTTTGCAGTATTGCTTCATCTAATTTGGTTAGAACCGGTTCTCCGCGTTTATCTTTTTTGAACCCGATTCTTTTTCCGGAATTACTGTAAAGTGGAATTGGTGCGCCGGCGGGCGATCCCAAACCTATCGAATAAATTCTGATACCCATATCCGCAGCCTTTTTAGCAATTGCTTCAGTTTCTCCTTCGTGATCTTCGCCATCGGTAATTACTATAATTGCTTTTTGTGTTGCTTCTTTTGCCTTAAAAGATTGTATGGCCATTTTTATTGCTTTGGCAATGCTTGTTCCGGGTTGGGGAACAGTTGTAACATCAACAGCCGATAAAAACAAATTAGCTGCCGCATAATCTGTTGTTAACGGAAATTGAACATATGCATCACCTGAAAAAACAATTAGCCCTATTCTATCACCTTTTAATTTTTGAATTAATCTTGCTATATCGTGTTTGGCTTTCTCCAAACGATTCGGTTTTATATCTTCAGCTTTCATGCTAAGAGAAACATCAAGCAAAATAAAAACATCAATGCCAACCTGTTTAACTTCTTCAATTTTAGTCCCAACTTGCGGATTTGCCAATCCGATTATTAAAAATAAAATTGCAAAAATTTTTAGTATAAATTTTAAGTTTAATTTAGCTATACTTTTTAAAGGTATTAAAATTTTATGCATTACCGGATTTGCAAATTCAGACAAAACTTTTTTCCTTTTTCGTAACAAAAGAAAATAAAGAAAAATCAAAACCGGAATCAGGTATAACAAATTCAGATATTCACTATGTGCAAATCTATACATTCTCAGCTCTCTTCAATTATGGTAAAACACGCAAATAAGTTTTCGAAAGAATATATTCGAGCAACAATGAAATTAATCCTAACAATGCCCAAATGTAAAATTTTTCAGATGCATGTCTGTACGATTTTATTTCGACTTTTGTTTTTTCCATAGAATCAATTTGCTTATAAATTTCTTTTAATTTTTTATTATTCAAAGCACGAAAATATTTACCGCCGGTAATTTGTGCTACTTGTTGCAAGGTAGCCTCATCAATTTCAACTTTCATCATTTGATAGCGAGTACCAAACGGTGTTTGAAACGGATAGGGTGCTTCACCTTTAGTGCCCACCCCAATAGTGTAAATTCGTATTCCGAAACTTTCAGCAATCTGTGCTGCGGTTATAGGATCTATTTCTCCGGCATTGTTGACGCCATCGGTTAGCAAAATTATTACTTTGCTTTTAGCTTTACTATCCTTTAATCTATTAACGCCATTGGCTATTGCCGTACCAATAGCAGTACCATCTTCAAGCATTCCGTTTTTAATTTCCGAAAGCAAATTACGAAGCACATTATAATCAATTGTCAGAGGACATTGGGTAAAACTTTCTTTTGCAAAAATTACAAGTCCGATTTTATCGGAGGTTCTTCCTTTTATAAAATTGTTAATTACATTTTTTGCTGCTTCCAATCTATTGGGTTTTAAATCCTCTGCCAACATACTTCCCGAAATATCCAATACCATTGCTATATCTATTCCTTCGGTATAAACATCCTCACCGGTAGAAAATGATTGGGGCCTTGCCAAAGCAACAATCAAAAAACTAATTGCCAAGACGCGCAAGACAAATGGTAAGTGAACTAGTCTCTCTTTTAAAGTCGGTTTTAATCCCTTTAAAAGAGACAAAGTGGAAAATTTTATTGAAGGAGTATTTGATTTGTATTTATTCAAATACCAAATAACAAGTACCGGAACTAATATGAAAAGAAAAAAAGCTTGAGGTAAAGCAAAACTAATGTTACTAAACATTTGTTACCTCCACTGTTTTTTCTTCGGCAATTTCCTTTTGAACTTTTTTAGTTAAATTAATAATTTCAAATGCTTGATTAAACATTTCTTCATTAACTCTTTTATCGGGAGTAAATTTTGCAAACTTCACTAAATCCGCATTAGTTAGAAAATCTTTTAGTTGATCTAAAATTACTTGAGTTTCATTATTAGCTAAAATAAATTCCAATATTTCGGAAGATGTAATTTCCAAAGCGGGAAAATCGTATTGCCTTTCTAAGTACTTCCTAATTATGTATGTTATTTGTGAATGAAATTCTTTTAATTTACCTTTTTGCCATAATTCTTTTTTTTGTAATTCTTCCAAAGCTTGCAAAGCTTCAACATCCGGGGGTAAAATAATTTTTATTTCTTCATTTTTTTTATTTTCCGCAAGTTTTCTTTTTCGCCAAAAATAGATAGCTATTAATACCAATGTTAGAACAAAAATTGCAATAAAAATAATTAGCAACCAATTATATGGAATTTTAATAGGTTGTTTAACATCTTTAATATCAGCCTTAGCATCAACCTCCAGCGGCATTATGCTCACATAAATATCATTTGATGTTATATATTTTAAGTTCAAACTATCTGTTTTATTAAAATAGCCGATCTTAATTTTGGGTATTATAACTTCTGCAGAATCATATTTTGAAAAGACAAAGCAATATTTCTCTGTTATCTCATTTTCAGATTTTAGGAATTGAGTTTTTTTTTGTTTAATAAAATCAAGAACTTTTATGCTATCTTTAATTGAAGGAAGTTTAATCTTAACATCTTGGGGATGCTTTATTTCCAAGGTATAGTTAATAAAATCACCGATTTTATAATTAGTAGAATCAACTTTTGCATTAACTTTAATGTTTTGAGCATTAAAATATTGAACATTAAAATATGTTAAAAACAAAACGAATAATATCACTCGTAATCTTAACATCTTCTCTCTCTCATCTTAAAAAAATCAACTAATGATTTCACATATGGTTTGTCAGTATTAATTAAAATTTCATCAATTCCAACTGATTTAAATAAATGAGTTCTATATTGATTTATATCTGCAAGTCTTTTTTCAAACCATTCTCTAACATTTTTATTGGAAGAATCTACAAATCTAATCTCGCCGGATTCAGCATCTTTAAAATGAATTAGGCCTGTTTTAGGTAAATTTAACTCATTCGGATCGCTCAGATTCAAAGCAATTAAATCATGTTTTCGCCCAATTATTCTTATAATTTTATCATATCCCGAATCAATAAAGTCAGAAATTAAAAAAGAAATACTTCTTTTTTTTATCACGGAATTAAAATATTCCAAAGCTATTTTTATATTTGTGTTTTTCCCGGAAGGTTCAAAAGATAAAACTTCACGAATAATTCTTAGCACATGACTTTTACCTTTTCTAGGCGGAACAAATTTTTCTATTCTATCCGTAAACAAAATTAATCCCACCTTATCGTTATTTTTCATGGCAGAAAATGCCATAATGGCTGATATTTCTGCAGCAATTCTTTGTTTGGTTTTTTCAATTGTACCAAAATTTAATGATCCGCTTAAATCAACAAGAAGCATTACCGTTAGCTCTCTTTCCTCTTCAAATACTTTTACAAAAGGAGAATTATATCTGGCAGTAACATTCCAATCAATATTGCGAATATCATCACCGAACTGGTATTCTCTAACCTCAGAAAATTCCATTCCGCGACCTTTGAAAACAGAATGATATTCGCCTGAAAACACTTGATTTACCAAACCACGGGTCTTTAATTCAATGTGGCGTACTTGTTTTAATATTTCTTTTGTTTCCATTTGTACCTGCCGCTATGGCACTTCAACTGTATTAAGAATTTGTTCAATAATATTTTCAGATGTAATTTCTTCAGCTTCGGCTTCGTATGTAACAGCAATTCTATGTCGCATTACATCCATACAAATTGCGCGAACATCTTCCGGAATTACATAACCTCTGCGTTTTATAAATGCCATTGACCGAGCTCCCTTGGCTAAATTAATTGAAGCACGTGGCGAAGCTCCGTAACTGATTAAATTTTTGAGCTCCGGCAAGCCGTATTTTTCCGGCTCGCGAGTAGCAAAAATTATCGATAAAATATATTTTTCGATTTTTTCATCAATGTATATTTCGTTAACCAGTTTACGCCCTTTTAAAATATCATCGGCAGAAACCACCTGATTTATTTGGCCGAAAGTATCATTTATGTTTTGTTTCATAATTTCCATTTCTTCTTCAAAAGAAGGATAAGTAATTTTAACCTTAAGCATAAACCGATCAACCTGGGCTTCGGGTAAAGGATAAGTGCCTTCTTGTTCAATCGGATTCTGAGTAGCCAACACTAAAAAAGGCTCTTCTAATTTAAATGTTTTCTCGCCAATTGTTACTTGCTTTTCTTGCATTGCTTCCAATAGTGCGCTCTGAACTTTTGCAGGAGCACGATTAATTTCATCAGCCAAAATAAAGTTTGAAAAAATAGGACCTTTTTTAATTAAAAAGTTTCCGTCTTTCTGATTATAAATCATTGTCCCAATTAAATCCGCCGGCAGTAAATCCGGTGTAAATTGTATTCGCTGAAAACCGGCTTTCATTGTTGATGCTAATGATTTAATGGCTAATGTTTTAGCTAACCCCGGTACTCCTTCTAATAAAATATGTCCATTAGAAAGAAGCCCGATTATCAATCTTTCTACCATCGTTTTTTGGCCAATTATAGCCTTACCGATTTCATTGAATAAAACATCGATAAATTCACTTTCACGTTTTATTTTTTCGTTTAATTCTGTTATCTCCAAGATAACCCTCACTCTTTATTTAACAACAATTGCTTTTTACAATTTTAAATGTTTTTTGTTTCAAAACAGATGTAGGAAAAATTATGAATGGTTAAAATAACGAAATGGAGATAATTATAAAAATTTGAAGTGCTAAATAAAAAACGCATCTTAAAAAAGATGCGACAAATATTTTTTATATTTTTTGATGTATTCAATTAAAAGAATTTTCATTTGTTCCTTATTAGTACTATGAAGAACATTCTGCAACTTTCTTTTTTCCTTCTTTGAAAGAACCTGTAATAACTCTGCAAAAATTATAGCTTCGTACATCACATCCTCCAAACTTTTGTTTATTTACCATCGCAGTTCCGAAGAATTTTTAAAGTCAATGCTATTTGCAATACAGTTTTAAATAATCATCTGCCAAATCAACCCCAAGTATTTTTGCCATTTCCAAATCCTTACAACACTCTTCATCTTTTTTGAGTTTATGAAATGCCAATGCTCTACTAAAAAAAGCATTACCAAAATCAGGTTTAATTCTAATTGCTTTGTTATAATCAATAATTGCATTCGTAGTTTGCCCAAGTTCAAATTTTGCTTCTCCTCTGCCTTTATAAGCAACCGCAAAATTCGGTTTTATTTCAAGCGCCTTGTTGAAATCTTTCAAAGCTTTTTCATATTTTTTCAATTCCATGTAAACTGCCGCCCGATTATTATACGCCTCGGCAAATCGTGGTAAAATTTCAATTGCTTTGGAATAATCCTTTAATGCTCCTTTAAAGTCTTTTAATAATACTCTAGCCGAACCTCTATAATTATATGCATCCGCATAATCGGAATAATAAGAAACAGCTTTTGTGAAATTTATAATTGCATTTTTGTAATTAGCTTTTTTATAGTCACTAACTCCCGAAACATAAAATTTTTTAGCCTCTTTGTGGCTTGCCGTTTCACAAGAAAATGTAAGTATTGCCAATAAAAACAGTATTAGATTTTTGATTTTCATTTTTAACCTCTGCGGAAATTATTTGAATTCCTTATCTATCCTATTATTGTACTTCCCGTAAAAAGATTTACCCACTTCTTTTTCATATTCCTCGGGAGTCATTACAGAGTATCTGTTTTTTTTATGTTGATAATCAGATATTTCGTTTTTTTGTTCGGAAATAAATTCGGTTTTATTTTCATGTTCCTCAATTTTATTTTTAATTGAAGGTTGCTTCGGGGAAATTTTCGCTTCGTTAATTTCTTTTTGTTCTTGAATATTTTTATCAATCTCAGTTTTTTTATCACGCGATGAAAAAGATTTTGCTTTCGTTTTTTTTGATATAAATATTATTCCTATCGACAACAGATATAAAAAAAAAGAAATAATTGCTGATGATACTAATATTTCAGTTATATTCATATCTTTCCTTTATATAAAAAATATCGTTTTCTATTTTCAATAATCATAACAAAATAATTTACCAAAAAACTTTGAGAATAACAGTTGACAAAAAATAATTTAATCAAAAATTTAGAACTAGTAAAACACCCTGAAGGTGGCTACTACAAAGAAATCTACCGTTCGAATGAAACAATATCAAAAAAAAATTTGCCAACAAGGTATAACTCCGATCATTCTTATGCAACAATAATATATTATTTGTTAACAGGCAAAGAAGTATCGAAATTCCACAAATTAAAATCGGATGAAAGTTGGCATTTTCATTTCGGTGCACCATTAATAATTCATACGTTAAATGAAAATGGCAAATATAATTCTTTTGAGTTGGGCATTACTAATAATTCAATGCAAGCTGTTGTAATAATTGAAAAAAACACTTGGTTTGCTGCGGAAGTTAAAAATAAAGAAAGTTTTTCATTAGTGAGTTGTTCCGTATTTCCCGGATTTGAGTTTGAGGATTTTCAATTAGCCTCAGCAAAAGAATTAAAAAATCTACTTACCGATAAAAAAGAACTTTTGAATAGATTTATTTAATGGAAATAGTAATAGTTAAAGGTGATATTACCCAACTTAATGTTGACGCTATTGTTAATGCGGCAAACAACAGCTTGTTGGGCGGCGGTGGCGTTGATGGTGCTATTCACAAAGCAGCCGGTCCGGAACTTTTGAATGAATGCAGATTATTAAAGGGTTGTAAAACCGGTGAAGCTAAAATCACTAAAGCTTATAATTTAAGAGCGAAATATGTAATTCATACCGTTGGCCCGATTTGGAAAGGAGGAAATTTTGAAGAGCCTCAATTGCTTGCCAACTGTTATTTTAATTCTTTGAAACTAGCAGACAACAATGAATTAACTTCAATTGCTTTTCCTGCAATCAGCACCGGAGTTTATGGTTACCCTAAAAAAGCAGCAACAAAAATTGCAATAACAACCGTCAAAAAATTTTCAATTAATGCCACTTCACTCAAAAAAATATTTTTTGTTTGTTTTTCGGAAAACGATTTCAATATATATAATAAACTTTACAATCAGTTCTTTTCATCCAACTTTAATTGTTGATTAATTATTTCAAATGCTTCTTCCGGAATAGTTGGATTATAATCAAACATCTTTTTTACCAAATCTAGTTTTAGTCCTGATTTCAAAGGTCTTTTAGCCGCTTGATTTAATTCTTCAGTAGTAATAGGTGAAATTAAATTTTGTTCGAGATTAAAATATTCAGCTATCCTTTTGGAAAAATCAAATCTACTCAAAAATTCAGGACCACCGGAATTAAACAACCCGTACACATTATTCAAAGTAGCTTTCAAAATTAAATTTGCCAAGTCATTTATAAATGTCGGATTATTAATTTGATCTTTAACTATCTTTACTTCCTTTTTGTTTTTTAGAGAATCAACCAACCATTTTACGAAATCACTTCTACCGTATTTTGTAGAACCATATAAAACATTTGTTCTAAAAATAGTAAAGTTACACCCTGAGTGTATAATAGCTTCTTCGCCCTTAAGTTTTGTTAAGCCGTAAACTCCCAACGGATTGGTATTATCATTTTCATTGTAGGGTCCGGAATTACCATCAAAAACATAATCGGTAGAAATATGAATAAAATGCGCATCTATTTTTTTTGAAATCTCAGCAATTTTTTTTACCGCCAAGTTGTTAATTAAATTACAAAGTCCTGACTCAATTTCGGCTTTATCAACTGCGGTATAAGCGGAACAATTTATTATTGTGGTAGGTTTTTTACTCAGTAATATTCTTTCCACCTCGTTAAAATCAGTAATATCAACGGGCACATAATCATTCAAACTTAAAATACTTTTGAGTTCAACAGAAGAAGCTGCAAAAGGTAAATTTTCATGTAACAGCAATTCTGATACTTTTTGCCCAAGCATTCCATTGGCACCAAATAAAAAAATTTTTTGTTTCAATAAATTAATTCCTTACGTAAAACTTGGTAATCATCCGCAGTTAAAAAAGTTGTTGCCAAACCGGCAGCTTTGGTAGCCTTGCCGAGAGCCAAATTAATATTTTTTGTCTTGTTATAAAAATAAAAAAAAGTGGCTCCAAAAACATCTCCGCAACCAACATGATTTTGCACTTTTGTTTTCAGAGCCGGGAAGTTTATTTTTATTATTTTCGAGTTTTCTTTATAAAAAATCTCTGCCCCTCTTGAATCTTTAGTTAAAAGTAATATCCTAATTCCGGTTGAAAAGATTTCATTTAATGCGGATTTTTTTGTTTTAAATTTAGTAATAGTAAAAAATTCTTGTTTATTTACTTGTACCATATCAACATTATTTAACCATGTTTTATAATTCGGAACTTGCCGAAAAAATCGCTTCCCGTTTTTATCAATTCCTCGTGATAACGTATGAATATCAATATAAATTAATCCTTTAAATTTCCGCCTTATCAATATTAAATCATTTAAACTTAAATCATTACCACTAATCATATTTATATAAATAGCAGTATAAAAATTCAGATCCTTAATTTTCACTATTGATAAAGGCTTTGGGAAATATTTATAATCTTCTTTTCTCTCACTGTTTGATTTAAGTGTTAAAACTACATTTGGAATATTTTTCACATTTTGCATAAAACTTAAATCAAACTTTGAATAAGTAGTAGCAAAGTACTTTTTAAAGGTTTTATCTTTGCTTGAAACTAATGTCAGTGTATCATTATTTCCAAGCAAGTTTTTAAAAATCAAAGCAGCATAAAAAATCCCACCCGGTTTAGTTGCAATGATTTTTGAGTCGTCCAAATCATAAATAGTATCCAGCACGGAATGCCCAATCGCCAAAATATTCATAATGTAATCCGGTTTACATTTTTAATATTTAATTTTCTTAAATTATGATAAGAAAAAGTAACAATAAATAGGTAAAATGAAAATTGGAATTACATGCTACCCAACATATGGTGGTAGTGGCGTATTAGCAACCGAACTTGGAAAAGCGTTGGCATTACTAGGCCACCAAGTACATTTTATTTCGTATACATTACCGACAAAGTTAACTACTTTTGTTGAAAATATATTTTATCACGAAGTTGAAATGAGTAATTACCCGTTGTTTGAGCATCAAGATTATGGTTTTGCTCTTACCAGCAAATTAGTTGAAGTTTGTGAATATGAAAACCTTAATTTGATTCACGCTCATTATGCAATACCACACGCAATGAGTGCGATTATTGCCAAACAAATTTTAAAGAAAAACAACAAAAATGTAAAAGTAATAACAACCCTGCATGGCACCGATATTACTTTGGTTGGATTAGAACCCTCTTTTCTACCCTTGGTTAAACACGGGATTGAAGAAAGTGATGGTGTAACTGCAGTGTCACGTTTTTTAAAAGAAAAAACGATAACAAATTATCATGTAAACAAAGAAATTGAAACCATTTATAATTTTGTTGACACAAGTTTTTTCACACATCACTGCAACGAAACATTAAAAAAACACGTAGCCCCGAACGGCGAAAAAATTTTAATACATACTTCTAATTTTCGGCCTGTAAAACGAGTACCTGATACAATTCGTATTTTAAACGAAGTAAAAAAACATATCCCGGCAAAATTAGTGCTTATAGGAGATGGCCCCGAAAGATCGGAGTGCGGACGCTTGGCAAATGAACTTGGATTAAAGAACGATGTAATATTTTTGGGAAAACAAAATTCCCTTCCGGAAATACTAAGTATCGCAGATGTTTTTATTATGCCTTCTCAGTCGGAAAGTTTCGGATTGGCGGCGCTTGAAGCTATGGGATGCGGCTTACCTGTTGTAAGTACAAGTGTAGGCGGCCTGCCTGAATTAATAATACAAAATAAAACCGGATATATTTCTGAAATTGGTGATGTTAAAAGAATGGCAAAATACGTTATCGAGCTTTTTAAAAATAATAAAAAGTATAAAAAATTTTCGGAAGAATCTCGGAAAAGAGCCGAAAGATTTTTTGACAAAAGAATTATTATTCCGCAGTATTTAAAATATTATGAAAAGGTGCTAAATAGTTAGCACCTTTTTATTTTGATCTCGAATTATTTTATTGCTTGTCTACCAATACTGTAATAAATAAACCCAAGCTCTTTCATTTTTTCAGGTTCGTAAACATTACGCCCGTCAAAAATAATTTTATTTCTCAATTTCTCCGCAATCAAATCAAAATCAGGGTTGCGAAATTCATTCCATTCGGTAAGTACCAATAATGCCTCTGCATTTTCTAATGTTTGATATTGGTTAGGAGAATATTCAATCGAATCATTTAAATAAAACTTTGTATTTTCCATTGCTTCGGGGTCATAGGCTGTTACAGTTGCTCCCAATTCAAGGAGTTTTTTAATAATAACTATTGATGGTGCTTCGCGCATATCATCGGTATTAGGTTTAAATGCTAATCCCCAAATTGCAAAATGCTTTCCTTTAACATCTCCGAAATGTGCAAGTACTTTGTTAACTAAAATTTCTTTTTGTTCTTTATTAATTTTATCGACCAAAGAAAGCAAGCGCATTTCCGAATTTTTCTCAATTGACGTTTTAATAAGTGCATTTACATCTTTTGGAAAACATGATCCTCCGTATCCAATTCCGGGAAATAAAAATCTTTTTCCAATTCTTGAATCCGTACCCATTCCCTTTCTAACAAGGTCAACATTAGCACCTACTTTTTCACAAAAATTTGCCAACTCATTCATATAAGTAATTCGCATAGCCAAATATGAGTTTGCGGCATACTTGGTAACTTCCGAACTTTTCGGGTCAACAGCAATAATAGGATTTCCTTGCCTAACAAAAGGTTCGTATAAAGATTTCATCTTTGTCATCACTTCCTGAGTCTTGGCCCCTATAACAATTCTATCGGGTTTCATAAAATCATCAACTGCAAAGCCTTCTCTTAAAAACTCTGGATTGGAAACCACTTCATAGTTTTTAATTCCATATTTGGCTATCACTTCGGTTGTAGCCTCACAAGTACCAACGGGTACTGTACTTTTATTTACTATAATTTTAAAATCTTTATCATCGTTTTCTTTAAGTATTTTCCCAATCTGTTCGGCAACTGCAAAAACATATTTTAAATCGGCAGAACCATCTTCGCCCTGTGGAGTAGGTAAACATAGGAAAATAATTTCAGAACTAAGAACAGCATCTTTTAAATTATCCGTAAAATGCAATCTCTTTTTTTCCACGTTTCTTTCGAATAAAATATCTAATCCCGGTTCATAAATCGGAATCACATTATTTTTAAGTTTATTTAGTTTTTCAGGATTATTGTCAACACAAATAACATTGTTTCCCATTTCAGCAAAACAAGTTCCTGAAACCAGCCCGACATATCCTGTTCCAATTACAGAAATATTCATAAATTATTCCTTATTAATATTTTCCAAAAATAAATTCGCTTTCAATTTCATCAAATTTTTTTGCTTTTAAATCTTTTTCCGATAGAATCGGTTTATCAACTTTCCAATCAATATTTAATGTAGTATCATTAAATAAAATAGTTCTTTCATGTTGTTTGCTGTATTTAGCAGTACATTTATACATAAAAATTGCTTCTTCCGATAAAACAGAAAAGCCATGGGCAAACCCGGGCGGAATCCATAATTGTCTATGATTTTCACTCGACAATTCAACTGCAATATGTTTCCCGAATGTTGGCGAACCGGATCGTACATCCACGGCAACATCTAAAACCTTTCCGGATATTACTTGGCACAATTTCCCTTGAGCAAAATATCCAACTTGGTAATGCAAGCCCCTAATCGTATTTTTCTTTGATATCGAAATATTATCTTGAAAGAATTTGAATTTTATTCCCGCATCCAAATATCTTTCAAGCTCAAACGATTCAAAAAAAGAACCTCTTTCATCTGAAATTATTTTAGGCTCAATTATCAATATTCCCGGTATTTTTGTTTCAATAACTTTCATTGTATTTTAATATTTTTTTTTATTTAACCAATTCCATGCTGTTTTTAATATATCATCGAGTTCAAATTTCGGTTCCCAATTTAATATTTTTTTCGCTTTTATATTTTCGGCAACCAAAATTGCAGGATCTCCTTCTCTTCTACCAACAATTTCCGTTTGTATTTTCCGACTAGTAATTTTTTCTGCTGCTGAAATAATTTCTTTAACCGAGTATCCCTTGCCTGTACCCAAGTTAAAAGTATCAGATTTGTTATTGGTAATTAAAAACTCTATCGCTTTCCAATGGGCCTCGGCTAAATCTTCAACATGAATATAATCTCTAACACAAGTGCCGTCTGGTGTATTATAATCGTTACCAAAGATTTTTATAATTTTTCTTTTTTTTGCGGCTACTTCCAAAACAATAGGAATTAAGTGAGTTTCCGGTTCATGACTTTCCCCGATCATGCCGTCGGGGCTTGCACCGGCAGCATTAAAATATCTAAGTGCAACATATTTTAATCCATGTGCTTTATCAAAATCAGAAAGTATCTTTTCTACTATAAACTTTGTTTGGGCATAAGGGTTAATCGGTTTTATTGATTCTTTTTCGGAAACGGGCATTATTTCAGGATTACCATACAGCGAACAGGTAGATGAAAAGACTATTTTTTTTATATCAAGTTTTGATGCGGCCTTAATT
>CAZCBD010000052.1:8953-14544 GCA_964496755.1 uncultured Melioribacteraceae bacterium | reverse complement strand
TTAGGGCTGCTTCCAATTCAAGTTTGTCTTTCCATAATTTATATTGCCCGCCAACCGAAACAGTTGTGTATTTATATTCAAGACCGGAAATGTCACTATTAAAATGCGTTAATGTTATAAAGCTTGAAAATACATTTGACCAATAGCTGTTAAACATAAATGAACCGCTAAAAGATTTTCCATCGTTATTTAAAAATGAATTATCCTCGGTAGAAGAAGAAGATAAACTAAAATATAATTTATGCTTAACCGCTCCTTTAATATCATAAGATAAATTTGCATATACCCTGTTTGTAACATCATTTACAGCAGCATAAAGCAAAGTGGAATCAGGGTCCAAAGCAGGATTATATTTTGTGGATAAACCATTATCATTATCGTATTTCGTAATACCAAGAGTTAGATTAGGGAAATTAGCTCTAGGAAAAATTGAAACTGAAATATTTAATGTTTTGTAATTTGTAGTAGCAATCTTAGTATTCTGTAAATTATCCTCCAAACTTTCGTAACCAAAGTTTAGAAATAATTTATTATCCATTAACCTGATTCTATCGGTAATATTTATGCCTTTAACATCAGTGCGAATGTAAGGTTGCCCGAAAGAATTAAATTCATTTCAACGATAAATATATTTTGCAGAAAAATTATTCTTAAAATAATTTAAATTTAAACCGGTTTCATATGCAAGAGAAGATAATTCTTGTGGGTTTAAAGGACCTAAGTATTGATTCACAGTTATAAACTTATCAATTATATTTTTGATATCCTTAACCGTTTGCAAATCCGTTCCATAATTGTTTGCTGCAAACAATGAATCAATTTGTGCATCAGTAAAGCTTCCTGCCGAAATATCAGTATTCACAAGGCTAAAACCGGCCTGAGCATTAAATTGAATATTCTTTTCATCGAAAGCGATTAAAAGATCAGTACCCAATACAAGATTTTCCTGAGGCATAGTTCCAAATTCAATTGAACCGGCATCATCTTTTGAATGTAAATACGAGAAGCCGAGTTGGAAGTTTTCGCCGGCACCAAAAGATGGGCGTAATGCAACTAAACTTCTTTTATACACACCACTTTCAATTCTACCGAACGGCTTTCCATATTTCAGGGAATCAATTGCTACAATATCCGATGCCAAAGCAGCATTTGTTGCTGAAAGTTTTTCAATTAAATTACCCTCTATCCCTCTCTCGGTTTCTCCGAAACTTGCTTGCAAATTAAAAAAGCCAAGTTTTAGGTTTCCGGAAAATCCTCTTACTCTTTTACCATCCATAATTAAAGAGGGGAAAACAGGATAATTATCGCCTATTTTCAATTCCAACCAATCTGTTTTGGCGGAAGCTGAAAATCTATTATAAGGCTGTGTATATTTTTTATCTTCTGATGTTAGATAAACATTGGCGGCAAAATCCCAATTTTTATACGATGCAGTATATTCGGCATTAATGTTATTGTATGAAGTTCTTTCGTCATCAAAAGTCTCAAGTCTCGATTCACCGGTTAAATTAAAACGCGATTTAAATCTCTTTTCTAAAGCAACAAATTCTTCTTCGGTTGTAGCTTTGAATTTTGAACTTACAGAATGATATAATTTCCCTTCAACATCAAATAATTCAACCTTAATATTTTGAATGCCTAAGTTTACTGTTCCCGGGAAATTGGCCGGATAAAATAAAACTAAATCTCCGGCAATCACACATTTTGATGTAACATCTTTGTTGTTAATATAAATTTTAGTAGCACTTTTATTAACTTTATCAGTAGCGCGTAAAAGTGAAATGGAAATAAACAATTCATCTAATTTAACAAAGCTGCCGGGCTCAGGGCTTAAAAATATAATTTCTTTGTCTTTAGGAGATTTTGTTTCAACATTAACCTGTAAGGGATTAGCATCGGGAATACCTAGAGGATAGGTTTCAAGTTTTCCTGTTCGTGAAATTGCAGTAATATAAAACTCAATGAAAGGTGGTTTCACTTCGTTTGCAGCAATTGTATAAGTTGCTCCAGATCTTGTAAAACTCATTTCTTTTTTAAGGTAATCACTCTGCCCAAAAGTTTTATAACTTATAAAGACCTTGGAAATTGAGCTTGCTGAAAATAAATCCACATCAATTTGAAAGGCACTTCCTTCTTTTGCATCGGAATATTTAACAGCTGAAATCATTTGATTACCTTGGGCATAAAAGGGAAGTGTAAATAATATTAGAAAGATCAAATTCAAGGTTATTTTTTTATTTATAATTTTCATTGTAAACTCGCTTTTGTTGGGTATTATTTTAAGCTATTGTTTTTTAGCATCAAAATATTCTATTTCGTAAGTTCCTTCTTCTGTTTTAATTCTCATCTTTTTAACATTTGTTAATTTTGCATTTCTAAGCTTTCTTTTATCTTGGGCCGAAAGCACGGAAATTTTCACTTTACCCTGAGAATTAATTATCGCCGAGTTACCTGCTCTAAGAGTTGCTTTCCCTTTTTCGCCTTTGGTAGCTTGCAATTCCATTACACCGGTTTCCAAAATAAAAACCGAGCTGGCTTGGTCCGGAACTTCAATATTCCCGGATGTACCGCGAATAGAAGCTATACCCGTGGGTGTAGTAAATGTAAATTCATCATTTTCTTGTTTTTTAACTTCAAAATTAATTTCGCCTGAAGCAACAACAGTATTTGTTTGTTGTTTACCTTTGTTGGATTTGCCATAAACATTCAGAGTTGTATTTGGACGCACCCTAACAAGCGAGCCATCTAAAAATCTGATTATAGCAAGTGATTTGTTGCCCGTTCTAACCTCTTCTCCATTTCGCAAAGGAATCCCGGGTTTTGCCGGTTGCCAATCTAACTTTAATGGTTTGTAATCAACTGTTCTAACTACCTTTTGAACTAAAGCTATCGGGGTTTCTTTGGTTTGTGCAAATACTAAAGAAGTAAAGAGCACAATTAAAAATAGTTTATAATGTTTCATAGCTTCTCCTTTAGTTTCTTATAAATCGTTTGCTAATTATTAAATCAGGATTAGTTTTAAGCATGGTAAGAATTCTTAATAGTTCAGCCGGATTAATTCTTTTACCATTAACCATTACCGATTTAATATTATCCGGAGTAAGCTTACCACTTAAAATATTGTCAATTAAAACTTGCGGATCATTTTTTTTCTCCAAAGAATTATTGGTTCCTGAAATGTAAAATGAAACCAGATCACTTTTCAGTAATTCTTGACCGTTAACTGTTTTAACAACGGCAGCAACTTGCACAACAATTTCCTGACCGGGCAACCATTCTCTTTGAAGTAATTGACGCATATTTATTCTGTTTATTTCTCCTCTAACTTTTTTATCTATTAAAGGTCTGCCGGAATTTAATGCTTCTTCCAAACTAACGGATTTATTTTTTCGTACATTTGCTTTAATTAAATATTGTTGAGCACCAACAACCTTATTCCAATCAAGTAAAACATTACCAACATCTTCAAAACTACCTTGAAGCGGATTTCTAATTTGCAAAGTTCTTGTTGGATTCAGAAAATTCAAAGTTTTTTGGTCAGCAGCTATTCGGGTTATTCCATTTTCCTCGAACAAAATCAATTCAATTCTTATAGTGCCGGTAGGCTTGCCCAACTTCAGTATTTCATCAAAAACGCCCTTTTCTCCTTCGTGGTCCGAAGCTATTCTTATTTTGGATTTATTCAAATCTCTGTTTGTAAATGATTGCCCCAAAAACGGTCGGGTTGCAAATTGATAAAGTAATTTTGGAATTGCACCAATTTTTTTTGACCACAAAATTCTCCCTTTTAAAACCACGCGTCTATTCGGATTTAGATTCATTGTAACCCTAAACAAACGCGGAATATTATTTAAATTCTCATTCACTATTAAAGAAGGAATATTTAATTGGGTTAACCCTGGAAATACTTCAAGATTAAAAACATCTTGGGCATTAAGCTTAGTATTTACAAGGAAACCTAAAAGGAAAAATAACACTAATATCTTCTTCATTACTGTCTCCTATTTATAAATTATTTTAAAAATGTAAGGATTTTATATTGTAAGTACAAGACGCAATATAAATAATATTTTAAGGCCACTACAGAACAAAGAGTTAAATTTGCTCTGTACAAGCAACTAAAACAGCAACTGTTTAATTCACTTTAGTATCGGCAGGATTAGCAAATCCAAAATCCGGCGACTCTACCCCGTCAATTTTAATCTCACCGAATTTACTTTCAAACCTACTAATATTATCCTGTAGTGCATGTAATAGCATCTTAGCATGTTGTGGAGTTGTAATTATTCTGGCATGAACTTTTGCTTTGGGAACACCCGGAACTATTCGTGTAAAATCTATAATAAATTCTGCCGGTGAATGGGTTATTATAGCTAAATTAGAATAAATACCCTCTGCTTCTTTCTCGCCCAGTTCAATGTTGATTTGTTGGGTTTTGTTTAATTTATCATTCATTTCAACCTCATATATTTTAATTCTAAATGATTTAACTTTAAAATAAAAAAAACCCGCAACTTGATTTCAAATTGCGGGTAAATATAATAAAATTTATTTTACTTTAAAGCATCGGCTTTTGCAAAAGCTTCTTTTGATTCTTTAGTCATTCCTAAATTACCATACACTGTTCCTAAACTTTCCCAAATTGTAGAGTTATCATCTTTAATATCAATATACTCGTTAAGTATTTCCAAGGCTTTTTTAAATTCTTCTTTATATGCCTCGGAATTAGATTCTTCTTCTTCGGCTTTTTTACGCATTTCAATACCATTAGCAACATAAGCAGCAGCCAAATTTTGCATGGCATCTAAATATTCAGGATCTATATCTAAAGTAGCTCTTAACTGTTCAATTGCCTCTTGAAGTCTATTTGCATTGTATAAAAGTGTTCCGTAAGTATAACGTAAATATTTATTTTCCGGATCCTTTTCAACTAATTTTTTTGTTGATTCAAGCGCAATATCAATTTTACCGGTTGAAATATAAATTTGTGTTAAAGTTGTTAAAACATCTACATTGTCCGGATATTTAGCTTCCGCTTTTTTAAGGATATTCAATGCTTCATCATTGTTTCCTTTTTGAATATAAACGCTGCCTAATTTAACGTAAGTACTGGCATCCGGAGATAATGAAATAGCTTTTTTAAGAGGCTCTATGGCTTTGTCAAGTCTTTTCTGAAAAAGCAACAAATCCGCTAATGTTTTATATGTTATCGCCGAATCAGGCTGACATAAAATAGCATCTGTTAAAGCCTTTTCCGCCTTTGAAAAATATTCTCCAGCCTTTGATTTATCTGTTAGGTTGCTGGCTTTGTTCAAAAATCCAACCCCTTTATTATAATTTGTAGCCCAAAAATATTGTTTCTGATTTTCAATATCTTTAGCAAATTTTGGTGCCGAATCAATAGATTTGTTGTAATTATCTATAGCATTAACAAAATCTTCTTTTTCAGCCATTAGATTTCCCAATAAATAATATGCTTCAGCACTTTTAGGATTATTTTTAATTTCTTTTTTCAAGAACTCAATGGCTTTAGCTTTGTTTTTCTGATTTATGTACATTATCTAAACCTTGAACAATATCACGAGCTTGAG
>CAZCBD010000052.1:0-8943 GCA_964496755.1 uncultured Melioribacteraceae bacterium | reverse complement strand
GTACATTTTTGCACTTGTTAAATCAGTAGATTGACATTCGAATGCTGTAATTCCCAATACCATCGAAACTAATGTTAATACTGCAGCTATTCGTTTCATTTAAACTCCTTTAATAAAATTTTTATTTAGTATTTAATAGTACAATTGTGAGATTTTAAAAATACCAATTTATGCATGCAGTGTCAAGAAATTATATACAAGAAAATAACTATAAACGAATTTGATTATCACTTTGTTTGTATTTGATATTTAAAAAAATTAATTTTGAATGCGAAATTTTTTTTTGTTTTTTAGCACAATTACAATATTCTCGTTTTCCAAAATAATAGTAGGGAAAGAATGAAAAAATTATTTAAAAATTATAATATTTATATCGACAAAAGCGAGGCAAAGGTTTTATCAAATTTTTGTAAACAAGCCGTTAACCAAATGAGTTCCGACAATCGATTTATACAAGATGTTAAATGTTTTAACTCAATAATAAATAAACTTTCGGCAGCCCCGGGTGAAATAAAATTCACTAAAGATGAAATACGAAGATGTTCTTTACAGCTAAATGAAAATTTAAAGAACTTAGAAACAAAAATTAAAAAAAGTTGGTTCCTAAAAAAATGGTTATTTAAATCTGTTTTTAACCAATATAATTCAATATATCAAAAACTAAACAACTAATTAATTCATTGGAGATGAAAATGAAAATATTAATTGCAGATAAGTTCCCCGAAAACTGGATTGAAGTTTTAAAAGATAAGGGATATGAAGTAAATTATTTACCTACTCTTGGTGAAAATGACATTCCCAATAATGTTTCAGATGTAAATGTAATTGTGGTAAGATCAACTAAAGTAAATGCTACTGCTTTAACCTCCTCCTCATCTCTCAAATTAGTTGTTCGTGCCGGCTCAGGTTATAATAATATTGATACTAAAACTGCCGCTGAAAATGGTATTGCTGTGGCAAATACACCGGGAAAAAATGCTGTTGCAGTTGCTGAATTAGCAATGGGTTTAATTCTATCTTTGGATAGAAAAATTCCTTCGAATGTTTCTGATTTTAATAATGGTACTTGGAACAAAGCTGTTTATTCTAAAGCACAAGGGCTGTTAGGAAAAACACTTGGTATTATTGGCTTGGGAAATATTGGAAAAGAATTAGCCGTTCGTGCAGCTGCCTTTGGTATCAAAGTAATTGGATTTGATATTGTTGAAGTTAATCACCCGAACATTGAATATACTAATGATATTAACAAAGTTGTTTCCGAAGCTGACATTATTTCCTTGCACTTGCCATCGAATGAAAAAACAAAAGGAATGTTTAATGACGAAATGTTTGCTAAAATGAAAGATGGGGTTTTATTTGTAAATACTTCGCGCCCGCAGGTTGTGGATGAAGACGCATTGTTAAAAGCCGTGGAAGAAAAAAATATCTTAGTAGGATTAGATGTGTTTGCTGATGAACCAGAAAGTAAAACCGGGACTGTTTCTTCTAAACTTCAAGGAAACCCTAGTATTTATGTAACTCATCATATTGGTGCTTCCACAGCGCAAGCACAAGATGCGGTTGCCGAAGAAACAGTAAAAGTTATTTCAACATTGGCTGAAACAGGCGAAGTAATTCATAAAGTAAATTAAGTAAATTTAAAAGGCTAAAATTAGTTTTTAAAGGCTATTCGTTGAATAGCCTTTAATTTATAAAATTTAATTCAATTATATCTTCTATTATTCCGTGATAATATGGTATTTTAAGTAATTCCAACAAACCACTCTTTTCTATTTCCGTTAAATCAAAATACAAACCGTCGATATTGTTTTCAATAAATCCAACTACTTTATCATCTAAATTAGTATTTTTTTTAACTCTTAATAATGCCGCTTTAAGCTGTTCATTTGGAGTTTTAATCAATCTATTAAATTCTTTTAGCTTTTCTTTATTTTTGGAAACGAATACAAAATTAACATACGGAGCATTGATTAATTCATTAACGAAATCGGAAAAGCTTGCACCCTTTTCGAATAAATGTCTTTCGTCAAAATTGCTTAAGCCACTTACAATATAATTCCGATCATCTTTAAATTCAGGTTGTGTATCTAAAATAACATTAACCTTTTGCCCAAAGAGTTCGGCAAATAAAAGCGGTGTTAAAATAATTTCGTTAGTTGTAACCTCCCCCTTTAAGAGTAAATCATTTATTACCGAACCTTGCTCTTTATTAAAATACAAATAGCTGTTCGAGAGTAATCCGTCAAAGGAAATTCCGAATTTATCCGAAACAAAAACATCTTCCAACTTCAATAAATCTAATGAGGGAATTAAGGCTACATCACAAGACCCGTTTTTAAGATCGGCAGCAACCATTGAAGCAGGTTTAATAAACACAGAGGATTTCACTTCATCGGGAAGCAATACAGAATAAATTGCAGAAAAAATATTTTGAGGTAAAACTATTTTCATAATATTCCAAAATTATAATTAAAATAAAAAACCCCCTAAAAAGGGGGTAAATTTTTTATCTTCTTTTAGATTTAATTCTTGCGGCCTTTCCTGAAAGTTTTCTTAAGTAATATAGTTTAGCTCTTCTTACTTTACCTTCTCTAATTAATTCTATTTTTGCAATTTTAGGTGAACTAAAAGGAAATATTCTTTCAACACCAACACCGTTGGAAACTTTTCGCACGGTAAATGTTTTACCGATACCTTTACCTTTAACGGCAATAACATCGCCTTCGTAAGGCTGCACCCTTTCTTTATCACCTTCAATAACGCGAACATACACTTTAACTCTGTCGCCCGCTTTGAATTTAGGAAAATCCGTTCTAATTTGATCTTCTACAAATTCTCTTAGTTTATCCATTTTTTACTCCGATATATTTAATTTTTTCCATTTTTTTGTTAACTGTTCCGATTGCTCACTCTTCCATTTATTTATTAACTTTGGATCACCCGAAAGTAAAACTTCCGGCACCTCCATTCCACGAAAATTCGCCGGCCTGGTATAATATGGTGGTTCAATTATATCACCATCTTGAAATGAATCATTTAAGGCCGATTCGCTATCATGCAACACACCCGGTATTAGTCGGATTATCGAATCTGCAATAACTAAGGCCAATAATTCTCCGCCGGTTAAAACAAAATTCCCGATTGATATTTCATCCGTTGCAAAATATTCTCTAACTCTATCGTCAATACCCTTATAATGGCCGGCTATAATTATAATATTTTCGGCCAAAGAAAATCTATTTGCCGATTTTTGATCGTAAATTTTACCCTTTGGAGTAGTAAAAATTATATGATCATAAGAGCGTTGACTTTTTAATTTTTCAATACAATCAAAGAACGGTTCCGGTTTTAAGAGCATTCCGGCACCTCCGCCAAAAGGCTTATCATCAATTTGGCGATGTTTATTATCAGCATAATCACGAAGATTATGAATTTTAATCTCAACGAAACCTTGATCTTGAGCACGTTTTAATATACTTGTATTTACAGGCGATTCGAGTAAATCCGGAACAGCAGATATTATATCAATTCTCATCTTCTAATCCCAAATCAACATTGGCAGATATTATCATCATTTTTCTTTTCAAATCAAATTCATCAATAAATTCTTTTACTGCCGGTATCAATAAATCTTCAGAACCTGTTTCTAGCACGTAAATATCGTGACAAGCAAGATTTAATACTTCTTTAATAATTCCTAATTTTTTATTTTTTTGATACACAGAACTTCCAACTAAATCATGAATGTAAAATACATTCGCGTCAAGTTTTACCGAGTCTTTGTCTTCAATATAGATTTTTTTGTGTAACAGTGGAAACAAATCCTCTTGGTTGTCAAAATTTTTAAACTTCAACAAAATTTCACCATTAAAATGATCCACTTCGTCAACAAAAAACTTTCTGTAATCACCAAAGATTTCAATGAAAACCGTTTTTAGGCGATTAAATCTTTCAGGAAAATCCGAATACGATTTAATACTAACGAAACCATCGGCAAAGATAGAAGAAATTTCGGCAATTAAAAACAAAAACTTAGTCCTGCATTAATAAAAATTAATCTAAAATCTCAAGAATAGATTTTTTTCCTTCTTTAGCAGCTATCGCGGTTAACAAAGTTCTCATAGCCTGGGCGGTTTTGCCCTGTTTGCCAATTACTTTGCCAACATCCTCCGGTCCAACTTTTAGCGTAACAACAACTTTATTATCTTCGGGTAAAGTTGCTTGAACTGTTACATTGTCAGGATTATCAACAAGATTTTTAGCGATAAAATCGATAAAGTTAGTAAAATGTTCCATGAGATCACCATAAAATAATTAGAACAACAGGTGCCTATTTAGAATAAAAACAGACAAGCTTAATTAATATTCAGCTATGCCTGTTCATCGGAAGATGCACCTTCAGCTTCCGAGTTTTCAGTTTTTTCTTCTACTTTTTCGGCTTTTTCTTCAGCCTTTTTAGTAGCTTCATTTTTGGAAGTTTCTTTAGCTTTAGCATTTTTTTCTAATTTTTTTGCAATTTTAGCTTCTTTTGCTTTAGTAAATTCTTCCATTTTATTAGCAATTTCATTTTCCGAAAGGCCTTGTTTTATCAGCTCTTTCTTCAGTAAAATGCCTTTTTTGCTAAGTAAATTTTTTACTGTATCAGTTGGTTGGGCACCAACGCCTAACCAATATAAGGCTCTATCTTCATTAATTTCAATAGTAGCCGGTTCGGTTTTAGGATTATATAAACCAATTGCTTCAATAATTCTACCATCTCTCGGTGCACGAGCATCTGCAGCAACAACTTTATAAATTGGTTGTCTGATCTTTCCCATTCTTCTAAGTCTTAACTTAACTGCCAAGTTATTTAATCCTCCATATATTAAATTATTTTAATTTATTATCTTAATTTCATTTTTCCAAGACCAGATAAAAGATTTTTACCGCCTTTGCCGCGGAACATTTTCATCATTTTCTGCATCTCTTTAAATTGTTTAATTAAACGATTAACATTTTGAATAGGATTTCCACTTCCGCGTGCTATTCTTTTTCTTCTGCTACCGTTTAATACACTAGGGTTTTTGCGTTCTTCCTTTGTCATTGAAAGAATGATTGCTTCAACCTGTTTAAGTTCTTTTCCACTTAAATCCACATCTTTTAACGCTCCCCCAACTCCGGGAAGCATTCCAAGCAAGGATTTTAAAGAACCCATTTTTTTCATCATTCTAATTTGCTTAAGAAAATCTTCAAAGTCAAACTTATTCGACATGATTTTTTTCTCAAGATCGGCAGCTTCTTTTTCATCAATTGTTGCTTGCGTCTTTTCAACTAATGAAATCACATCTCCTTTTCCAAGAATTCGTGAAGCTAACCTATCGGGGTGAAAAACTTCAATAGTGTCAAGTTTCTCGCCCAGACTTACGAATTTAATCGGCTTTTCAACAATAGCTTTGATTGAAAGGGCACACCCTCCTCTCGAATCACCATCTAATTTTGTTAGAATAATTCCATCAAAATCAATTGTATCGTGAAAAGCTTTTGCAGAATTAACCGCATCCTGACCAATCATAGAATCGACTACGAATAAAGTTTCTGTAGGCCTGACCGTGTCCTTAATTTCCGAAACTTCATCCATTAACTCTTTGTCAACATGCAACCTACCGGCGGTATCAATTATTACGGTATTTAATCCATTTTCCTTTGCATAAGCAATGGAATCGGTAGCAATTTTAACTGCATCTTTGCTTCCGTCGATTGAAAAAACAGGTACGTCAATTTGTTTGCCAAGAGTTTTCAATTGATCAATTGCAGCCGGTCTATAAATATCTGCAGCTGTTAAAAGAACTTTACGCTCTTTTGATTTTAAATATTTAGCTAATTTTCCGCTAAATGTTGTTTTTCCTGAACCTTGTAATCCAACCATTAGAATTATAGTAATTCCTGATGGATTCAAAGTTAATTCAGCACGCTGACCACCCATTAAAACAGTAAGTTCATCATAAATTATTTTGGTAATCATTTGCCCTGGAGTAACTGAAGCCAAAACTTCTTTTCCAAGAGCTTTTTGCTGAACATCATCTATAAATTTTTTGGCAACTTTATAATTTACATCAGCATCTAAAAGAACACGACGAATTTCTCTCAACGAATCGGAAATATTCTTTTCGGTGAGTCTTCCTTGCCCTGTTATTTTCTTTAGGGCTTTATCAAATTTCAGAGTTAAATCTTCAAGCATAAAAACTAATTATTCCATCTTATCAAAATTTCATCATATCAAAATCAATAAATACTTAAATTACTATTCACTTTTTAATGCATCAGCTCCGCCAACAATTTCCAGAATTTCTTTGGTAATTGCTGATTGTCTTGCCTTGTTATAACTAAGTTTCAATTCCTTAATTAGTTCTTTAGCATTTTCGGTAGCTAAATCCATAGCAGTCATTCTTGCGCCTAATTCAGCTGCATAAGATTCTAGCATAGCTTTCCCAAGAAGGGCACTTACATGCTTTGGTAATAAAGTGTTTATAATGCTTAATTTATCGGGTTCATAAATAAAATCAGCATTAGTTGCTTCCGGTTCATCTTCAATTTTATCATCAGTAAATTCAATTGGTAGTAACTGTTCGGCTATTAGATTTTGTTGCATAACCGATTTAAATTCGTTGTAAACAATAACTACTTTGTCCAATTGCTTATTTGCAAATTTAGTAACAAAACCTGCAACTAAGTTTGAAGCAATATCAAACTTCAATTCTTTGAAGATTCCAACTTTATAATCTGCTATTTCGTAATTTCTTCTCTTAAAATACTCCCAAGCTTTTTTGCCGAGAAAGTAGAGTTCAACATTTCCGTTTTTTAATTGCTCTGAGTATTCGTCCTTAAGTAAGTCTTCAACTTTACGAATTATATTCATATTAAAAGCTCCACACAATCCATTATCCGAAGATAGAATAACAAGAGCTACTTTTTCCGGTTCGCGTTTAGCAAGCAAAAAATTGTCAATATTTTTTTCGATAGCCAGAAGATTATTTAAGACCTCTCTAATTCTCCTGGTATATGGTCTTGCATTAACAATATTATCTTGAGCTCTGCGCAATTTTGCAGCAGCAACCATTTTCATGGCCTTTGTTATTTGCTGAGTGTTGGAAACTCCAACTATTCTTCTTTTTATGTCACGTAAAGTTGCCATTTAATATCTATATTTATTCAACCGAGGTTTTAAATTTTTCAATAAATTCTTTTGCAATATTATTAATTTTTTCCGTTAAATCATCGGATAAAACCTTTTCTTTGCTTATTGATTCCAATATATCCGGATACTTAACTTCAATAAATTCAATAATCTCTTTATTAAATCTACTAATATCCGCAACAGGGATTGATTCAAGAAAATCATTTGTACCCAAATAAACCGATATCACTTGTTTTTCAACAGGTACAGGTTGATATTGACCTTGTTTTAAAAGTTCAACCAATCTTTCACCTTTTGCAAGGGTTCTTTGTGTTGATTTATCCAAATCCGAGCCAAATTTTGCAAACGCTTCTAATTCTCTAAATTGTGCTAAATTTAATTTCAGAGAGCCTGCCACTTTTTTCATTGCTTTAATTTGAGCATTTCCGCCTACACGAGATACGGAAATACCGACATTAATTGCAGGTCTAACGCCAGCATTAAATAAATTCGGTTCCAAATAAATTTGTCCGTCAGTAATTGAAATAACATTTGTAGGTATGTAAGCTGAAACATCACCTTGTTGAGTTTCGATTACAGGCAAAGCTGTTAAACTCCCGCCGCCTAATTCGTCGCTTAATTTTGAAGCACGTTCTAACAAACGTGAATGCAAATAAAACACATCACCCGGATAAGCTTCGCGGCCCGGAGGTCGGCGTAATAATAATGACAATTCGCGATAAGCCACTGCTTGTTTCGATAAATCATCGTAAATAACCAGCGAATGCTTACCGTTATCTCTAAAAAACTCACCCAAGGTACAACCTGAATAAGGTGCTATATATTGCAACGGAGCAGGCGAAGAAGCGGATGCAGCAACAACCGTAGTATATTCCATAGCACCATGTTCCTCCAGTTTTGCAACTACCTGAGCAACCGTTGAATCTTTTTGCCCGATTGCAACATAAACGCAATAAACAGGTTCTACTCCCTGCTCTTTTGCATTTTCCGTATGAGTGAATTTTTGATTTATAATGGCATCAATTGCAACAGCAGTCTTACCTGTCTGCCGATCCCCAATAATAAGCTCACGTTGCCCGCGACCAATTGGAATCATGGCATCAATTGCGGTAATACCGGTTTGCAATGCCTGTTTAACCGGTTGACGATCAATAATTCCAAGAGCTTTTCTTTCAATCGGAGAATACTTATCGAATTGCACAGGACCTTTTCCATCTAATGGATTCCCAAGGGGATCAACAACTCTTCCCAAAAGTTTTTCACCAACAGGAAAAGATGCCAAACGTTTGGTTCTTTTTACAGTGTCGCCTTCTTTAATTAAACTGCTTTCGCCAAAAAGAACGCAACCCACACTGTCTTCTTCCAAGTTAAGTACCATCCCAATTACATTATTCGGGAATTCCACCAGTTCACTAACCATTACTTGTGAAAGCCCGTAAACACGAGCAATACCGTCACCAACTTGTAAAACAGTTCCAACGTCATAAACATCTACTTCGTTGTCAAACCCAGACAATTGTTTTCTGAGTATTGCAGAAACTTCATCCGGTCTAACTTCAGCCATTATTTTACCTTCTAAATTTTTCTAAATTTAATTACTTAAATATTCTTCTTCAAATAATTTTTTCTTTAATAATTCTAATTGATGCTGTACGGAAGCATCAACCACGGTATCATTAAAGCGGGCTTTAAATCCACCAATAATTGTATTATCTATATTGTATGAAGCTATAACTTTTTTATTTGTAATTTCTTCTAATTTTTGTGTA
>CAZCBD010000051.1:0-15023 GCA_964496755.1 uncultured Melioribacteraceae bacterium | reverse complement strand
AGAAAAAATTGGGACTTTTTCTTAGGCTTGCCTTTATATGACAGAAAAGAAGCAAAAACAAATACAATTAAGGGTTCTCAATTATTAGAACCATTATTTGAATTCTCAGGTGCTTGTGCCGGTTGTGGCGAAACTCCGTACGTTAAATTAGCTTCACAATTATTTGGTGATAGAATGATTGTGGCTAATGCTACAGGATGTTCATCAATTTATGGTGGTAACTTGCCAACAACTCCTTGGGCTGTAAATAAAGACGGACGTGGCCCTGCTTGGTCTAATTCTTTATTTGAAGATAATGCTGAATTTGGTCTCGGAATGAAATTATCAATTGATAAACAGCAAGAATTTGCAATTGAATTATTGAAAAAATTAGAAAGCGAAATCGGCTCTGATTTGGTAAAAGAAATTTTAGATAACCCTCAAGCAGATGAAGCCGGTATTGCCGAACAAAGAGAAAAAGTTGCAATTCTTAAAGAAAAATTAAACGGATTAAACAGCGAAGAAGCAAACCTATTAAAACCGATTGTTGATTATTTGGTAAAAAAATCAGTATGGATTATGGGTGGCGACGGCTGGGCCTATGATATTGGCTACGGTGGTTTGGATCATGTATTGGCTTCCGGTAAAAACGTAAATGTGCTTGTAATGGATACCGAAGTTTATTCGAATACAGGTGGTCAAATGTCTAAATCAACACCAACAGCTGCAGTTGCAAAATTTGCTGCCGGCGGAAAACCAACGGCTAAAAAAGATTTGGCTTTAATGGCTATGACATACGGAAATGTTTATGTGGCTAAGGTTGCACTTGGTGCAAACGATAACCAAGTTATTCGCGCTTTTATTGAAGCTGAAGCTTATAACGGCCCGTCTTTGATTATTGCTTATAGCCATTGTATTGCTCATGGTATTGATATGAGTAAAGGCTTGCAACAACAAAAGAAAGCCGTTAATTCAGGACATTTCCCGTTATTCAGATATAATCCTGAATTAGTTGTTCAAGGCAAAAACCCGTTAAAGCTTGATTCTAAAGCTCCTAGTATTGATTTGGAAGAATATGTTTACAGTGAAAACAGGTATAAGGTTCTTACTAAAATTAAACCTGATGCTGCCAAAGATTTACTGGAACAAGGAAAAGTATTTATTGATCAAAAATGGAGTTTCTATGATCAATTAGCAAAGATGGATTATTCAGTAAAAAGTGAAGAATAAAAATAATTCATTATAGATATATTTAAGGCCGCATTTGCGGCCTTTTTTATGAACTTTAAAAAAATTTTTCATAAGTTTATTTGATATTTACAAAAATAAATGAATTGGGGAGGATATGAAAAAATTATTTCAATATGCTTTGTTTATTTCGGTTTTGTTTGTTTCATGCTTATTTGCACAAACAGAACTTACAGTCGATAATATTTTCAACAAAAGAAAATTCGGACAAGAGTATTTCAGACAAGTTAAATGGCAAAAAAACACTTCAAATTATATTAAACTTCAAAAATCGGAGAACATAAAATTCGGTTATGATCTGGTTGCGTTTAATCCTGTAACAGAAGAAAAAAAAAATTATTGTTAGTGCTGAAAAATTAATTCCGGAAGGAAAATTTTCGCCACTAATGATTTATAATTATAGTTTTACCGATGATAATAATTATTTATTGATTTTTACGAACACAAAAAGAGTTTGGAGATACAATACCAAAGGAGACTATTGGGTTTTAAATCTGAAAACAAGCAAACTGCAACAATTGGGAAAAGGGTTGCCGGCTTCTTCTTTAATGTTTGCAAAATTATCTCCCGATAAAAAGTATGCCGCTTATGTTTCCAAAAACAATATTTATTTGGAAAACCTTAACACGGGAAAAATTGAAAAGTTGACCACAGATGGTAACGATGCAATTATTAATGGAACTACAGATTGGGTTTATGAAGAAGAATTGCAACTCCGCGATGCATTTAAATGGAGCCCGGATAGTAAACAAATAGCTTTCTTACAATTTGATGCTACAGGTATTGGAGTTTATTATATGTTGAACACAACGGATTCTTTATATTCAAAACCCATTCCGGTGCAGTATCCCAAAGTAGGAACTAAAAATTCGGCTTGTAAATTAGGCGTTGTAAATATTTCCGATAAAAAAATTCAGTGGATGAATATCGAAGGAGATCCCAGAAACAATTATATTGCAAGATTAGAATGGGTGCCCAAAACAAACAAAGTTATGGTTCAGCATTTAAATAGAAAACAAAATAAAAACGAAATTTTATTTTGCGATAGCCACACAGGAAAAATCAGAAAAGTATTTGTAGATACTGACTCTGCATGGTTAAGAGTATGTGATGATGTAGTATGGCTAAACAACGGGAAAGAATTTACTTGGATTAGCGATAAAAACGGTTGGCAACAAATTTTCAGAATAAATTCTGAAAATGGTACGGCAAAAGAAATTACACCACCGGAATTTGATGTGGTTAGTATTTCAAAAATTGATCTAAAGAATAACATAATTTACTTTATTGCGTCACCGGAAAATGCAACTCAAAGATATTTATACAAAGTGGATTTAGATGGAAAATTTGATATTCAAAGAATTACGCCAAAGGTACCGGGCGTGCATTCATATTCTATTTCCGATGATGCAAAACTAGCTATTCATAATTATTCTGATTTCGATACACCGACAACTTATGAATTGATTTCTTTACCGAATCACAAAACAATCAAAACCTTTGTTACAAATAAGAAAATTAAGGATGAATTAAAAAAATTTAATTTTAGAAAAGTTGAATTTTTTAAAGTTGATGTAGGCGATGAGATTTTAGACGGATGGATGATTAAACCAAATGATTTTGATCCACTAAAAAAATATCCGGTGCTATTTTATGTTTATGGTGAACCGGCAAGTCAGACTGTAATGGATAGATTTAGCTTAAGCAGCTACTTGTGGTATCACATGATTGCTAATAAAGGTTACATTATTATTAGCGTTGATAATCGTGGTACTCCGGCTCCACGAGGACACGATTTTAGAAAAAGCGTTTATGGTAAACTAGGTATTCTAAATGCGGCCGATCAAGCAAATGCTGCCAAACGAATAATAGAAAAATATCCTTTTGTTGATAAAGATAGAATCGGTGTTTGGGGATGGAGCGGCGGCGGTTCAATGACTTTGAATCTAATGTTTCAATACCCGGAGATTTATTCAGTAGGAATGTCGGTTGCTCCTGTTTCAAATCAAAGATATTACGATACAATTTATCAGGAAAGATATATGGGACTATGGCCGGAAAATAAAGAAGCTTTTATTAAAGGGTCACCCGTTACGTATGCAAAAAATTTAAAAGGTAAACTTTTATTGGTTCACGGAACAGGCGATGATAATGTTCATTATCAAAACAGTGAAGCCGTAATAAACGAATTGGTTAAATACAACAAACAATTTACAATGTTTGCATATCCGAATCGTTCTCACGGCATTTATGAAGGTATGGGAACCAGATTTCATTTATACACATTGCTAACAAATTTTCTTTATAATAATTTGGAAGCAGGAGCCAAATAAAAATTTTAATCTTAAGTTAAAAGCTCAGTATATATGCTGAGCTTTTTTCTTTTTAAAATATTCTATGTTGACTATAACAGGTTATACTTAGTATATTATTAAAAAAAATAAGGTTTTAAGATGAGAGTGAAACAGTCAAATCAAAAAATATTGATAGTTGAAGATGATCTAGGTTTATCTACACTTTTAAAAAGGTCTTTATCCAGAGAAGGATACCAATGTTATACGGCAGATTCCGGTGAAGAAGCTTTCAAAATAATAAACGAAAATTTACCGGATCTTGTATTACTGGATTATAAATTATCGGATATGACGGCTATCGATTTTTTAAACAAATACAATATTTCGGATTTGGAAATAATAATAATGACCGGATTTGGTAATGAAAAATTGGCTGTTGAATTAATGAAATTAGGTGCTCACGATTATATTGTTAAAGAGGAAGGGTTTACCAAAATACTACCTTCGATTATTGAAAAAACCTTTTTTGAAATTGATCTTAAAAGGAAACTAATTCAATCCGAAAGAAAACTAAAAGAAAGTGAAGAAAAACACAGGACATTATTTAACAATACAGCAATAGGAATTTATCGGACCTCGATTGATGGACGAATATTAATGGCTAATAATGCAATAGTTAAAATGTTGCAGTTTAAAAATCTAGACGAATTAAAAAAAATAAATTTGAACGATAAAAAGTACAGTGAAATGTTTGATCGGCAAAGCTTTATTGCGAAGTTTGATGATTGTGATGAAATTACCGGATATGAGTATCCATGGATTAGAGAAGATGACTCGTTAGCTGTTTTTAGAGAAAGTTCGCGGGTTACCAGAAATTCAAAAGGCGAAATTTTGTATTTTGATGGAACACTTGAAGATATTACAGATAAAGTAAGTGCGGAATTATCTTTGCGAAAGAGTGAAGAACGATTACAATTGATTCTTCAAGCAACAAATGATGGAATTTGGGACTGGAATATAAAAGATGATATGACTTATTATTCCGACCGTTTTGCTAATATGCTAAATGTTGATTTAAGAAAATTACCAAGTGATTTTAAAAAGATTGTAAAATTTATTCATGAAAAAGATAAAGAAAGATTTTTAAAGGAAATAAATAAACACATTGAAGGCAAAACACCCTTGTTTAATTTAGAGTTTCGCGTTCTTGTGAATGAAGAAGAAAAATATATTTGGGTAAACGGAAAAGCAAAAGTTACCGAAAGAGAAAGCAATGGAAATGCCGTTAGAATGGTTGGGGTTTTTTCCAATATTTCCGAAAGAAAAAAAGCCGAAGAGAATCTTAATCTTTATAAAAAACATTTGGAAGAAGAGGTTTCAAAAAGAACTCAAAAGTTAATTGAATTAAATAACGAACTTAAAAGTCAGATTGAAAAACAAAAAAGATACGAAACAAAAATAATAAACCATTTAAATCTTTTGCGTATTTTAATTGAAACCGCACCAAGCCCGATTTTTATTAAAGATATCGATAAAAGATTTATTGATTGTAATGAAGCGTTCGAAAAGTTTTTTGAAATAAATAAAGAGGATTTAATAGGCAAAACAGATGTTGATATTTTTCCCGAAGAAGAAATAGATAAGTATAAAATTTCCGATAGGCAAGTTTTTAATTCCGAAAATAAAGTTGAGTTTGAAACATTCTTTGAAACAAAATCCGGAGTAAAAAAGGAATTGCTTGTTAGCAAAGCTGCATTCAGAGATTCTGATAATAAATTTGCCGGTATTATTGGAATTATTGCCGATATTACGGTTCAGAAAAAAATGCAACGTCAAATACATGAAGCTTTTCAGCACGAAAAAGAGGTGAAAGAATTAAAAACAAAATTTATTGCAACAGCTTCACATGAGTTCAGAACACCATTAACTACTATTATTTCAAGTATTGATTTGCTTGATATTTTTAATCAAAAAGGGAATAGGGATAAATATTTGGCTCATATAAATAAAATAAAAAAAGCGGCCGGAAAATTATCCGATTTAGTAGATGAAGTTTTGATGGTAAATAAAGCTGAACAAAAAACCATTGTTTATGAAAAATCGGAAACTAATATTTCCGAATTATTAAACGATATTATTGAAGACGTGAAATTTCAGTCGGATATTGAAAAAGATATTTCAATAAAACAATCCGGTTCTACAGAAAATATTTTTATTGAAAAAAAACTATTACAGCTAATACTTTCAAATTTGCTTTCAAACGCAATGAAATATTCTTCAAGAAAAATAAATATCGAGATTTATTCTAAATCGGAAATGCTTGAAATTAAAGTAAAAAATGATGGTAAACCTATTCCTGAAAAGGATAAAGAAAATTTATTTGAGCCTTTTTACAGAGCAGAAAATTCGGAGGAATTACAAGGAACAGGATTAGGTCTTTCTATTGTTAAGAATGCAGTTGATACATTAAAAGGTAAAATAAGCTTTACTTCTGATAATAAAAACGGCACGGTATTTTATATTTCATTACCACATGAGAGGATAGTTTATGAAGAAAATCCTGGTAATTGAAGATGATGAAAATATTAGAATGAATATTTATGATTTGCTAATTCTAAATAAATATAGAGTTTTTACTGCTTCAAACGGTGCGGAAGGTTTAAAATTAGTGGAAAAGGAAAACCCCGATTGAATAATTTGTGATATTATGATGCCAAAAATCTCCGGCTTCGATGTAAAAAAAACATTAGCACAAAATAATAAAACTAAGTTTATTCCTTTTATTTTTTTAACCGCAAAATCAGAAATTGATAATATCAGAACAGGAATGAATTTGGGAGCTGACGATTACATTATTAAACCGTTTGTTAATTCCGATTTGCTTTCTTCAATTAAACTCAGATTCGAAAAACTTAATTCTCAAACTGCAGCATTGCAAATTGAAAACAATGTTTCTAAAATCTTGGTTGAAAAAAAGGGGGAAAGTTATTTAATTAATTATTCTCAGATTCATTATATAGAGTCAAATGGGAATTATTCATTTATTTTTATTTCCGAAACGGAAAAATATATTGTAAAAAAAAATCTAAAACAATGGGAAGAGTTTTTATCGCCGAATAAATTTGTAAGGATTCATCAATCTTATATTATAAATATTGATAAAATTATAAAATTTGAAAAATTATCAAACAGAACTTATTTGGTTTTTTTGGAGGGCATACCCAAACACTTCACAGTAAGTCAACGTTTTACAAAAAAAATAAAAAAAATCTTTTCCCTTTAAACTTATCTATAATTTTTTGTTTCGAATATAAGCATATTTACTCGAATTTCAGTAAAAGAAATCGAATATAACTTTTTAGGAAATTTATTGAAAATTATTACGAAAATTATAGTAGTAAAAAAGGAAAATTTGATGAAAAATATTTTAATTATAGAGGATGAAAAAAGTGTCAGGGAAAACATCGTAGATATTCTTGAGATTTCCGGTTACACGGTTTTCATAGCAAACAACGGTAAACAAGGTTTACTAATGAGCAAAACAACAACACCCGATTTAATTATAACCGATATTGCGATGCCGGTTTTAAATGGATTGGAAATGATTCGGCAAATAAAAGATGATTTCAGATTAAAAAATATTCCAATCTTAGTTATCACGGCACAGAATAAAATCGAAAATGAAATAATTAATAAACAGTCTGGAAATATAAGCTTGTTAATGAAACCGTTTAATGTTAATACATTAAAAATGAAGGTTGATGAAATTTTAAAATTGAGGAAAAACTAATGAATAAAATTAAATTTATTTCGAGCATTCTTTTTTTATTTGCAATTATAATCTATGCCGGTGAAAAAGATTATTTGGCTTTTGCTGAAAAAATGCCCGAAATCAAAGGTGGGCTAAAAGCATTGTATTCTAAAGTTGAATACCCGGCGCAGGCTAAAAGTAAAAATGTTCAAGGGAAGGTTTATGTGCTTATTTATATTAGTGAAACCGGAAAGGTTGATAATGTGAAAGTAGTAAAAGGTATTGGCAGTGGGTGTGATGAAGCAGCAATAAATGCTATCAAAAAATGTGAATTTAATCCCGGAGTGCTGAAAGGAAAGCCGGTGAAGGTTAAAATGGCGCTTGCAATTAAATTCAAATTGATTAATTAATATAGAAAGAGGAATAAACTGCCCCCAAATGATTTAGCTTGATAAGCTAAATCGCCGTAACGATTTTTCCTGTAATATGTGAGACAGGAAAAATATTTAGATAGATTTAGCCCGTAAATTTTACGGGCTTTATAATTTTAAATCTGCTTGAATCCCGAGGTTAATATCGGTTTTCTGAATAGAATTTATTGAAAATCTCTTTATTCGGCATAGCAGCGAAAAATTAACTTTATTTAAACTTAAAATAATTCTCAAATTGGAATTTAATCCACTTCCATAAAAATTTAGAAATTCAAATTTACCCGGTAAGCTATATTCATAAATATAAAATGCGGAATTAAAATCTGTTGTATTAAAAATACTTATTTGATAAATGGTATTTATAAAGTTAGAAAATTTCAACTTAAAATAATTTGTCCAACAATAACCTATGCTTTTGTTTTCTTTTAAATAAAATTTGTAATCAAAACGTGAAGAGAAAAATAGATTCTTGTTTAATCTTAAATCCGATTTTATATAGAATTTAAATTTCTTTTTTTGTGATATGATTTTAAAATCGGTTTTATTATTCAGCTCATTTTTAATTTCACCTTTTAATGCTCCTTTAATTCTAATTCCTTTTGATATTTGTTTTAAAATTGATATTTCAAATTCGCTGCCATTTTCAGAGAGTAAATGTTTATCGAAGTTTGAAAGATTTTTCTTGAATTGATCAATATAAAAACCAATTTTAAGATTCTTTAATTTATATTCCGCGCCCATCATAAAAGCTTTTTCATTAGAGGAATTATATTCGGCTAACGGATTACCAAATAATGAAAAAAAATCAGGCGAAAGGTTGCGGTAATTAATAAGGAGTTTAATGTTTTTGTTCAATAACAAATTGCAAAAATGTGTTTGCGCCAAAGATGTGTTAGAGTATGATAATTCGGATTGCACTGATATTAAAGCAGATACATAATTTATCAATAGAGATGATGTAAATAAATTTCCTGATTTAACTTTACCGTTTTTAAAGTATGTGTTTTTATTAAAATTATGATTTGCTATAAGCATTGATGCAGTCAAAGAATTGAAAAACTTTTGAGTGAATACAATTCCAAAAGTTGTAATTAGAAAATTGTTTTGTTTTAAACGAGTTGTAGAATTATTGTGAATACCATTCACATATAGAGAAGTTACATATTTTCCATTAAAATTAGCATCTTGTAGCGAATGAGAAAAAAAAGGTTGAATAAGCAAATTAGATAATTTTAGCTTAAATGTGATTCCATCAAAATAGCAACTTTCAAATGAGCTTTTATATTGTTCAAAAGAAGAAATCTTGAATTGTGTAAGAGTATTGATATTACTTGTTTTTAATTGTCTGAAAGGACTCCAGAAAGTTAAACCGTTGCCAAAAAGAATTGAATATTTTCCCACTAATATTTCAGGGATATAAGGTGAAGCATTATGTAATTTGAACGAAAATGAAAAAAAATCTGTTATCGGTCTTTCAAACTGATCTTTTTCCGTTAAAATAATTAGGGATAAATGCTTTGAGTCGAAATAAAATCTGTTATACATTTTGATATTTATAGGGGTAAGGGGAATTGTATTTTCAATAGTTGTTTTTTGGGGAGCAAATTCAACTCTTGTCCGGAATTTGATCTTAGCTCTGTTATAATCAGAATCTGAAATTGCGATAAAGCTTTTTAGAATTTCTTTTTCAAAGCTACTTGCTTCCAATAACTTGAACAATTCGGTGTAGGAGTTGAATTGTTTATTTTGGTTTAAATAGATTTTAATTTTAGAAATATCAGCCCAACTTAATATCGGCAATTTTTTTAGTAGATCAATATTAGAATTATTAATAACGATAGGATTTTCCAAATAAAAATCAATATTTTCTAAGAATTCAATTTGTGTAGGGTTTTCGACTAAAGAATTAAAATATTCAATAATTTCAGTGCGATTTATTTTTTGGCAATAAATTAAATTTAAAAAAGATAATATGACGAAATACTTTTTCATCAGAAACTATAGGCTAAAGTTAGAGAGTGAATGTTGCTAAGATATGTGTGAATCAAAGTGCCGTAATCAATTGAAAATTGATTTAATCTTAAAGTAAATCCGAATGAATAAATTGAAGGGGAAAAAGATTTCCCGATTCTAAAAGTAAACGCCTGAATTAGAGGAATTTCTATTCCGAATTTTTCTGTCGGCTTATAATTTTCTTCGAATGCAAAAAGGAAAAATAAATTTCCATATTTAAACTTATAATTTATGCCAGCATTCATATTGAAATTCTGAGAAAAATAATTTACAGGAGTTAGAACAGAAAGTAAGTTATTTGATACGAATGCAATTTTAAACACATTTGATATTTTATAAATAAAACCCAGGTTAAAATTCAAAATATTTTTGGGAGAAGAATTTTCAATGTAGTAATGGGTTAAATTTGCATTTAGCCCCAAAATGAGATTATTAAATTGTTTGCAGAAAACAAGATTTGTTTTAAGTTCAAAATATTTATCAAAACCCAAATAATTAATTGAAAGGCCGACACGGTGTTTTAAAATTGTAAGATTAGTTGAAAGAGCAAAGTTTTGTAATTCATTAAGATCAAAATAATCGGGTGTAAATGAAAACGCAAAATATTCTTTTTTATTTAATGAAAGAACGGAGGGATTGTTTACAAATCCTATTGAAGTAGAATCAAATAAACTGCTTTCTGCTAATCCAACATTTTTAGCAGATAAATAAAACTGTGCAAAAATATTTAAATTGAAAATCACTAAAAAAAATAATAGTCTACCCATATCTAAAACCAATACTTTGATTTAATTTGCATAAATTATTATTTTAAGTCAAATAAAAAATGGGAAAATCATGAGAAATCTATTTGTTGTAATAGTACTATTTTTAAGTTTATGTAATGCACAAGAACTTGATGCAAAAGTAATTGTTAATTACGAGAAATTGCCTACGGAGTATCGTGAGAAACTTAGAAATTTTGCTTTGGAAGTAGAAGATTATTTGAACTCAAATAGATTTACAGGCGACTCATGGGAATGGGAAAAAATAAAATGTCAATTTAACATTTTTTTTGTTTCCGCCAGTAACCAAACAAATTATTCTGCTCAAGTTGTTGTTAATAGTCAAAGGCCGATAGGAGATACTAAAAGTAATACTCTAATGCTGACAGCCTTGGACGGCAGTTGGAGTTTTAGATATGAGGTTGGGCAAACATTTTATTTTAATGAAACCGATTTTGATAATCTTACAAGTTTTTTGGATTTTTATGCTTTTTTGATTTTGGGAATTGATGCTGATTCTTATGATCCTTTAGGTGGAACGGATAGTTTTAACAGGGCATATAATATTGCTTTGATGGGTTAAAATTCAGGTGGTAGCGGATGGCAGTTAAAGCGTGGTATTTACAGTAAGTTAGGTTATTTGGACGAATTGTTAAATGCAAAATATCAACAATTTCGTGAATTCTTTTGTGCATATCATTTAGATGCAGTAGATGTTTTGGAAAAAAATCCCAAGTTGGCTGCCAAAACAGTTTCAAAAATAATCGATAAATTATTTCTTTCAAGAAACAGTCGTCAAACAAGAAGTATTGTGCTAAAAGTCTTTTTTGATGCTAAATATCGCGAAATAATTTCAATATTAAAAAATACTTCGGATAAAGAAAGTTTTGAAAAATTAAAAATACTTGATCCGGCACATATATCTAAGTATAATGAAATTTTAGATAATATGAATTAATTATTCAAAACCAATTGAAAGTATCTTATCCGATTGTGAAATTGAATCCACAATATTTTGACCTTCAATTATTTTTCCCCAAATTGTATAATTATTATTTAAATGTGGGTAATAACTATGCATAACAAACCATTGTGAGCCTTCGGTATCTCTACCGGAGCTTGCCATCCCGACAATACCACGCACAAAATTAAGAGGTGAAGATTCTGTAATGATTTCATAATTCGGCCCGCCCCAACCTGTATTTGTAGGATCGCCAACTTGGGCAACAAAATTCGGAACAACTCTATGAAATTTAACATTATTAAAAAAATTATTTTTTGCAAGATAAACAAAATTGCCAACGGAAATAGGGGCAACATCGGCTAATAGTTCGATTTTAAAATATCCTTTGGTTGTATTAATATTTGCATATTTAAATTTAAAAGAGTTGCTTATTATATTGCTAAATAATTCGGGGTCAAATAATTTTATTAATAACTCGTTTTTTTCTTTTAACGCTAAATTTTTTATTGTAAACAAATCCGATTGCATTAATTCGTTTATTACTTCCTCTTTAAATTCGGACGATATTTTTTCTGACAAATCGATAAAAGCAAGAATCCCGTCTTTATATAAAAAATTATTTCTATTTTCTTGAATTTGTGATATAATTATTTTTTTCAAAAATGTTTCATTCTCAACAATAAATAATGAATCCAGTATTTCTGCTGCTATTGCTACTTTAGGAGCATTGCCCGATTGTAAGTTTGCAAAGATGTAATCGATAATTTCTTTGGAGTTTGTTTTAACAACTTTTTCGGACAATAGTACTTCCAAAACATTTAATGACGGTTCATTCAAAAAGTAAGGTTTAATTATTTCAAGAAAATTTTCATCCGTTTCAATTGTTTTTTCTAAAAATGTTTTGGTGGAAATTAAATTGTAATATTTTTCCAAATAATACTTTGTGTTGGTTGAATCGATTTTACAAAGTGAATTAAAAAGTTCATCTTTTACAAATCTATCTTTGCAAGTTGAAATATTATTTTTAATTAGACTTAAAATTTTATTCTTACTACTATCATTAACAGCTAATTTTCCTAACTGTTTTGCAAGAGTTATTTGAACATTCCAATTTGAATCTTGCAACGATGAATTGGTTATTGTGAATAATGTTTCGAAATTCGGTCTTACTTTTGAAATGTTTTTTATTAATTCTACTTTTATTTTCCAGTTTAAATTAGAATAGTTTTCAAATAAGTAATTGTTGTTTGTATCCGAAACTTCGAATTGGAAACAACTTATTGATAATGCGGCAATTTCGGGTTGGGTAAATTTATATTGGTTAAATATTTTCTTTAATTCAATATCAATATTTAATTTTACCGATAATCTTTTTTTAACGAATAATAATTCTTTAAGAATAGCTGGATTTTTAGATAGTAAATCTTGTTTTATCAGCTTTGAAAATGCTTCTAAATTAAATTCAATATTTCTTCTTTTAAAATTGTAAAATGACAAATAGAAATTTCTTTTTGGCAAGTTATTTTGAGTTGTGAATAATTGCAATATTAATTTTGCTGATTTTTTATCACCTATTTTACTTAAGGCCAAAATAATTTCGGATAAATATTTTCGACTTGAATTTTCAAAAAGTAATTTTTCTAAAAATGCTTTTGATATTTTACACGGGCCAATATTAGCAAGTGCAAAAGTAATAAATTTATGATGTGTATTAAAATTGGTTTTTAATATATCCTTTACCCAAGTAGTATCTTTGCCGTTGCCTATCGAAAGTAAAGCGGCATTAACTTGTTTTGGGTTTTCTGAAAAAAGATATTTGTGTATTATTTTTTTTTCAAATTTTCTTGAAAATGTTGTTTCAATTAAATCAGTTTGATTATGCTGAAATTGCGCAAGCAAAATTACTGAGAGGAGAGTAAAAGTTAAGAAGTATTTCATATTCATTCAAAATTAGTTGCTAATATTGTAAAAATACTAACAACTAATTTTAAATCAAATTTATAATTTCTTTTTAAAAACTCTATATTTTTTATAAAGGTTGCCATCCATCATTTCAATACCTTTGTTCATCATCAGATTATCTTCTAAAATCCAACTAGCCTCTCCGTAAAGAATACCCCTTTTTTCAGCACGTTTGGTAATTTCATAATAAAATAAAGCATCTAAACCTTTCTTTTGATATTCAGGTAAAATCCCTAAAATTAAAACTCGAGCCCACTCTAATTTATTTCTGCGAGCAAAGAATTTAAAAATGCCGAATGGAAAAAATTTGCCTTTAATATCAACAAATATTTTGTTGTAATCAGGAATAACCAAAGCGAAGCCAATAGTTTCTTTATTTTTTTCCATGAACAAAACCAGATTAGGGTCTAAAAGCATTTTTAGATCTTTGGCAATTTCTTCAATTTCTTCATCGGTTAAAGGAACAAAGCCCCAGTTTGGTGACCAAGCTTTATTGTAAACCTTTTTCACTTCATCTAATTCAGCCTTAAAATTTTTAATGTCTAAATGTCTGATATTTACACCGTTGCGTTTACGAACAATTTCGGCACCACGAACTAATTTTTTTTGAGCCAATAATTTTCTATTTTCAATTTTGAATGCATTTAAATCCTTTGCTTTTTCAAAACCGTAACCATTTATTAAATCGAGGTAATACGGAGGATTGTAAGGCATCATTATTCGTGGTGTATCTTCGAAACCGTCAATTAATAAACCATATTCATCATTACTGGTAGGATTAGTAGGGCCTAAGACGGAATCAAATCCTTTATTTTTAAGCCATTCAAATGCCGCATCAAAAAGTTTATTTGCAATTGTTTGGTCATTTATACATTCAAAGAAACCGAAAAAGCCTACATTTTCATTATGGATTTTATTATGCAATCTGTTTTCAATTGCTGCTATTCGGCCAACGGGTTTATTGTTTTTAAATGCAATAAAAAGTTGCATATCTCCGAAGTTAAAAAACGGATTTTTATTTTTGTTAAATCTTTTTTTTAGATCCATTTCAATTGGAGCTACCCAATAGGGATTGTCTTTGTAAATAGCATAGGCTAAGTTTATAAAAATTTTAATTTCTTTTTTTGTTTGAACTTTTATAATGTTAACATCATTCATAAAAACTCCGCTATATTAAAAAGGCATACTGAAAGTATGCCTTTTAATGTGTTAAATTAAACCCAATTCAGTGCCGATTTTTTTGAAAGTATCAAGAATGTAATCTAAATGTTTATCCTCGTGGGTAGACATATAGCTTGTTCTCATCATTTGTCTTCCTTCAGGAACGCCGGGGGAAATGAATACATTTACGAATACACCGGCTTCAAATAATGATTTCCACATTTTAAATGCAATTTCGTCATTACCAACAATAACCGGCACAATAGCAGTACGACCTTGAACAACATTAAATCCGAGATCAGTTAAACCGTCTCTAACTTTTTTTGCATTGTTTACAACTCTGGTTACAAGTTCAGGATGTTCTTCTAAAATATCAAGAGCGGCAATTGCAGAGGCAACGGATGCAGGTGTAGGAGAAGCACTGAAGATAAGTGCCGGACTTTGATGTTTTAAGAA
>CAZCBD010000050.1:0-15107 GCA_964496755.1 uncultured Melioribacteraceae bacterium | reverse complement strand
TATTTTGCAATAGGAGAGATGAGGCAAAACATATAGCCAAGCGACTTTATGAAAACGGAATAGATTGCGAACAAATTTCAGGTGAGATTGATCAGCGAAAACGTCTTAAAACTCTTGATGATTTTAAATCGGGAAAAACAAAAGTACTAATTGCAACAGATGTAGCAGGAAGAGGTATTCATATTAAGGACGTGTCATTTGTTGTTAATTATAATTTGCCTGAAAATCCGGAAGATTATGTGCATCGCATAGGAAGAACCGGAAGAGCAGGTAAATTGGGCAGTTCTATTGCTTTTGCTTCCGAAGATGATTCTTTTAATATTCCGGATATTGAAAAATACATAGGTAAAAAATTTATTTATTCCGAACCGGATGAAAATCTATTAAAACCGGTACCTTTACCCACAAGAGAAAAGAAAGAAGATATTCAGGTTAAAAAAAATTATAGCAAACAGAGAAGGAATAATTACAAAAGAAAACCGTACGGCAAACAAAATGGCAAACCGAATAAATCAGCAACCAACAATAAATAAGAGTTTGGAATGAGTTTGGTAATTCAAGAAATTAAAACCAAATCTGAAAAAAAATTGTTTTTAACTTTTCCAAATCGGATTTATAATGATAACCCATATTGGATACCACCTTTAATATTTGATGAATTAAAAAATCTTGATTCCAATTTGAATCCCGCTTTTGAGTTTTGCGAAGTTAAATTTTGGATGGTATTTAAAGATGGCAAACCTATGGGAAGGATAGCCGGAATAATTAATAATGAATATAATAAGTTAAATAACACTAAAATTGTACGTTTTGGTTGGATGGATTTTTTTGAAGATATTGAAATTTGTAAAATGCTAATAAATGCTGTTGAAGCGTGGGGCAGATCAAAAGGAATGAAGTTTATTCAAGGTCCGCTTGGTTTAACCGATTTTGATCCCGAAGGAATGTTGGTTGAAGGATTTGATCAATTGGGAACAATGCCTTCTATTTATAACCACCCTTATTATCCAAAATTTATTGAGAATCTCGGTTTTCAAAAGGAAGCTGATTGGGTAGAATATTTATTGTTTCCACCAAATCCGCCTAACGAAAAAGTTCAAAGAATATCGGAAGTAGTACTTAAAAGATATAACCTTAAAATTTTGAAGCTTAAAAAAAATAAAGATTTACTTGCTTATACCAATCAATTATTTGATGTTTTAAATGAGGCTTTCGATGGATTATATGGCTTTGTACCGTTAAACCAAAAGCAAAAAGATTATGTTACAAAACAGTATTTGGGTTTTGCAAATCCGGAATTTATTCCAATTGTATTAGATGCAAATAATAAAGTTGCTGCTTTTGCCATTACATTTCCTTCGTTTTCCGAAGCTTTGCAAAAATCGAAAGGGAAATTATTTCCTTTTGGTTGGTGGTATTTGCTTAAAGCTTTAAAAAAACCTAAACGGTTAGATTTGTATTTAATCGGTGTTAGGAATGATATGCGAGACAAAGGATTAAATGCAATTTTAATGAATGAAATAAATAAGGTTTGCAATAAATATGGAATCAATCAAGTTGAGTCCAATTACGAGTTGGAAGATAATTTTAAAGTCCAAACTCAATGGAAATTTTATGAAAAACAAATGCACAAACGAAGAAGAAGCTATATAAAGGAGATTTAGTTTTTATGAAAAAGATAGTTTTAATTTGTCTAATAATTTTTGTTCAATTAACACTTGCTCAAACTTCAAAAGAATATAAAAGAATTCAATTGCAGGCTTTGAAAAATATTAAAGGAGTTGGTATTTATGTTTGGGATATTGAAAATATTAACGATTTAAATAAAAAAATCAGAAATACTTTGATTTCAAAAAAAATTGAAATTTTTGTTGAAAAAGAATTAAAGAAAAATAGATTAAAAACCGTATCATTTGAAAAAGCGAATACCTTGGCCGGTGCTCCGTGTTTTGATGTTCAGATTAAAATTAAAACGGACGATTTTTCCGGCTTCTGCCTCTATTTTGTAGAAGGTAGATTTGTGCAAGATGTTTTTTTGGCAAGAAATAAAAGAATTAAACATCTCTCAACAATAACTTGGAGAGATTCTGATTTTGGAATTGTATTTGTTGAAAACTTAAAGGATAACATTTACAAGTCGTTAAAAAAAATAATAAACAAATTTTCGAAAGAATTCAGAAGAGTTAATCGATAAAATTTAAAAGTTAATCGATAAAATTTATTTATTAGTTTTATACGTCAAATATTATCACATTCAAAAATATAATAGCTTTTATTTTTATTTATAACTTCGACGTTTTTAAAATAATTTATTAACGACGGTTTATAATTAACGCCCAAGTTACCCACTAAAATAAATTTCCCTACACAATTCAATTTTTTTGAAACTATCGGGAAATGTCGTTCGGCCGCTTCCGGGCACATTACATTTTCGGAATGAAACGGAGGGTTACTAACAACCAAATGAAAAAAATTGTCATCAAAAGAATTAAGTCCGTCTTCAACAATAAAATTTCCGATTAAATTGTTTTTTTCAAAAGTTTTTTTCGATGATTCAATTGCAATATAAGAATCATCGATGCCGTAAAGTTCAACTTGCGGATTGTTGAATTTAATAAATGATGAAATCAATCCCGAGCCGCACCCTAAGTCTGCCACCTTTCCACTAATGCAATTTGGAAGATTATTTAATAAAAACAGTGTGCCCGGGTCGGGTTTGCCATCGGAAAAAACATTTTCAGCCGAAACTATTTTAAGCTTTCCCGATTCGGTTATTTTAAAGTTTAGCTCCGGTTTCAGGAAGTTGAATTTCTGATTAATGGATTTGAATCCGATTGCTTTTTTCTTAACCGGTCCAATGTCAGTGTTTCCAATAGCATTTAATAAAATTTTTCGAGCATTATTGGGAGTGTATTTTGTCATTCCCGCAGAAAAAATTAAAGAATCCTTTTTGGTGTAGAACGAAGCAAGTTTTGTAAGAAACAAAAAATATTCAGTTGCTTTTGGAATTCTAATTAAAGCAATATCAAAATAATTTTCATAATTTGCTTTTAAAAATTCCGTGATAGGGATAAATTTATTATTATTTATCAAGTTGTTTTTTTTGAAAAGATATTCAATTGCTTCTGAACTTAGATAAGAATCGGATACAGTAGTTACATCAAATTTATTAAATAATAATGATAGGGTTCCGAAATTATCATTTAAAATTAAAATTTTAGAATTGGAATCAAATTCTAATGCAGACATAAAAAAAGAAAGATATTCTTCGGCAGCACTTATAGCTAAAAGTTTGTTGTTTTTATAAGGATATCTTTCAAGGTTAAAATTATTAAAATTAAACATAAAGAATATTAACCGGAGAATAATTTGTCAATATCATCTTGCGAGAAATCATCATTATCATTATTGACATTTTTGATTTCATTTACAACTTTATCGGCTTTTTCTTGTCTATCATCCTTTGCGTAAGAAGCATTTGCATTGAAATCTTTATCTCTATCGGATTCTTGCTCATATTCTTTGTTGTAGAGATTTAGAAAATCTTCACTAATATTTGAAGTCTCCAAATCGGATATAAGTATTTCCAGTTTTTCGTGTACGGAATTAATCAAATGTTTTACCGCAGCCAATTGTTGTGAAGTTATATCTTGAACTTGCAACGACATTGTTATTTGAAAATTCTTGTCATTTAAAGTGTTTATTTCGGCATTGATTTTTTCAATCGATTTGGTATAATCTGAAACCTTTAGCAGAGCGTCTAAAATTTGCTTTTCCTCGGGCTTGTCCTTAAGTGCATCAGAAAGTTTTTCGAACAATTCTGTTTGCTGATTCTTATTTTCATTTAATTCGGCGCAATACTGAGAAATATTATTTAATGAATTTCCCGCTTCGTCAATTTGATCCAGAATTTCTGTGGTTGCAAGTTCTGTTGCACTTGTAATATTTTCAATTTGGTTTTGTGCAATTGGAAATTTTTGATTCGATTCATTTATAGATACGTTGACGTTTTGCAATAGTGGTACAATTTCTTGCATGAAATTCGTAATATTCTGAATTAACGGAACCATTTTTTCGCCGAATTGAAAAGCGGATTTTAATTCAAATAATTTATCTAGAATTTTTTTTGTGTCTTCATTCTTTATTTTCATTTATTCCTCAAAAGAATTTTTCGATTAATTATAAATGCTAATATAATATTTTAATATAAATGATAAAACGGGTATATTCCGATTTATCATTACAATAATCGAAATAATATTTTTTTGTTTAATTTAATTCTATTAAATTACGTTAGAAACTATCGATAGTATAAAAAAAAATTGAGGAGAAACATGGCAACTATTGATGAAAAAAACACAACGGATGAAATCTTACAGTTAGTGAGCTTTAAAATTGGTGACGAAGAATTTGGAGTGAATATTCTAAAAGTGCAAGAAATAAATAGAATGCTACAAATTACAAAAGTACCTAATGCTCCGTCATTTGTTGAAGGCGTTGTAAATCTTCGTGGGAAAGTAATCCCTATTATTGATTTACGCAGCAGATTGAATATGCCGAAAATTGAGTTTGATAGTAAAACCAGAATTGTTGTTGTGGAGATTGATGGTCGAATTGTTGGTTTTATAGTGGATGAAGTTAGTGAAGTTTTACGAATACCTAAAAGTATTACGGAACCGCCGCCGCCGGTAGTTGCCGGAATAAATTCTGATTTTATTACAGCAGTAGGAAAATTGGAGGATAGGCTTTTAATTTTGCTTGATTTGGATCGTGTTTTAAAAGCAGAAGAGGTAGCACAATTACAGGGTGTTACCGAGAACGCTTAAAAAAAATCCGGCCTTATGCCGGATTTTTTATTTTATATTTAAAATTATTAAGCTTGTAAAATTTTAGCAAATTTTCTTTTGCCTACTTTTAGAATTTGTTCGGTATCAAATTTAATTACCACCTTAAAGTCAGTAATCTTCTTATTATTAATTGAAACACCTCCTTGTTGAATCAGTCTTCTTGCTTCGGCTTTAGACGGAGCGAAATTCAGAGTTGTAATCAATTCAATAATTGGCATTTCCGAAGTTTCAAATTTTATTTCCGGAATATTATCAGGTACTCCTTTATTTATAAATACTTTGTCAAATTCTTCTTCTGCTTTTATAGATTCGCTTTCAGAGTAATACATTGCAACAATTGTTTTGGCTAGATTTCTTTTTAAATCTCTCGGATTAACGGAATTATCTGCCAGTTTATTTTTAATTTCGCTTAATCGTTCGGAAGAAACATCGGTTGCCAATTCAAAATAAGTATAAATCAAATTATCCGGAATTGATAATGTTTTGCCATACATATTAAAAGGCTCGTCGTCCAAACCGATATAATTGTCGTATGATTTACTCATTTTCTCAGTACCGTCTGTACCAACTAAAATAGGTAATGTTAAAATAACTTGTGGTTCCAATCCGTGTTCACGTTGAATATCGCGCCCTACAAGCAAATTAAATTTCTGATCCGTTCCGCCAAGTTCCACATCGCTTTTTATTGCAACCGAATCCATTGCTTGTGCAAGCGGATAAAGCATTTCGTGCATTGAAATGGGGACTCCTGCTTTGTATCTATTTGTAAAATCATCTCTTTCAAGCATTCTGGCTACGGTATATTTCGATGTTAAATTAATAACATCATTAAAACTCATTTTTGATAACCATTCGGAATTATAAACTATTTTTGTTTTGTCTTTGTTCAATATTTTTGAAGCCTGCGAAACATATGATTCGGCATTGATTTTGGTTTCTTCCATTGTAAGAGGAGGGCGTGTTGTATTGCGTCCGGTAGGGTCGCCAATCATTGCAGTGAAATCGCCGATTATCAAAATTGCTTGATGGCCTAACTTCTGAAATTGTGCTAACTTACGGAGAACAACAGAATGCCCTAGGTGCAAATCCGGCCTTGTTGGGTCGCAGCCTAATTTTATATTTAGTGGTTTGTTTTCTTTTAATGATTTTTCTATTTTTTTTACTAATTCTTCTTCCGGAATAATTTCAGAAGCTCCGCGTCTAATTAAGTCCATTTGTTCATTTAAAGGTGGGAATATTTTTTTTTCTGCCACAACTTTCTCCGGTTTTTTTATTACAATTTCATTCTTTTTTCTAAGTCTCTTTGAATATCTCTTTTTTTAATATCTTCTCGTTTGTCATAACTTTTTTTGCCTTTTGCTACGCCCAGTTCAATTTTTACTTTTCCATTGGAAAAATACATGCGTAAAGGAATTAAAGTATTTCCTTTTACATCAATTTGATTTTTTATTTTTCTTATCTCTTTTTTGTTTAATAATAATTTACGCTCGCGCAAAGGGTCATGATTATTTATGTTTCCAAAGTCATAAACACCGATATGTACTCCTACAAGCCAAACTTCACCATTTTTAAGTGTTGCATATCCGTCTTGCAAGTTTGCTTTATTTTGTCTTAAAGCTTTTACTTCTGTACCGAGCAAAACAATACCGGCTTCATAAGTTGACAAAATATGATATTCGTGTTTTGCTTTTCTGTTTACTGTTATATTTCGTTCTGCCACAATTACCTAAAAAAAATTAAACACAAAACTATTTTTATAACTAATTAAAATCAAGTTTTGGAGTTTTATTAATATATTTGTTATAACTTATTTAATACAAAATGATAAAAAAACTATTCAAATTATAAACAAATATAGCGAATATTTGAATTCAAAATTCGGGCAACGAATTCAAAAGATTTCTGTTGACGTCGGATTTACTTGTCCAAATCGAGATGGTACAAAAGGCAAGGGAGGATGTGTTTTTTGTAATAATGAAGCATTTGTTCCTTTTTATGCAAATAGAATTAAACTGGTTGACGAACAAATTTCTACCGGTATTAATTTTTTTTCAAAAAAATATTCTACCGATAAATTTATACTTTATTTTCAAGCCTATACAAGTACGTATAAAAATTTTGATTTTCTCGAAAACATAATTTCCGAACAAATTAAGAGAAAGGAAATTGTTGGGATTGCAATTGCAACCAGACCCGATTGTGTAAATACTTCGATGTTAAATTATTTCGAAGAATTTGCGCGGCATAATTTTCTTGAAATAGAATATGGAGTGGAAACTTTTAATAATAAAATTTTGGAATTAATAAATAGAGGGCATAGTGCTGAGGAGTCAATTAAAACAATAAGGAAAAGCATCGGTAGAGGTTTTTTGGTTGGAGCACATCTAATTTTAGGGCTGCCTAATGAAACGGAAGAATCAATGCTAAAGAATGCAACTATTTTAAATAATTTAAAAATTGATTTTTTAAAATTACATCACCTGCAAGTAATAAAAGACACAAAACTTGAAAAAATGCTTTATCAACAAAAAGAGATTAATCTTTTTTCGCAAGAAGCGTACTTGGAAATTGTATGTAAATTTATTGAGAAATTATCGCCTGAAATTATGATTGACAGATTAATTAATGAAGTGCCGCCAAGGTTTTTAATTGCCCCAAAGTGGGGCGGACTGAGGGCGGGTGATTTCCAAATTAAATTAATCGAAAAAATGATGGCACTAAAAACATTTCAAGGAAAAAATATTTAGGCTAAGAGTAATTAATATTAAAATATTTAACCTAAAATAAATTCTTAATTATTTCATATGCTCCCACATAAGTTCCTATTGCACTTCCTATTCCCGATAAGATAAAAACAAGCAATACTCTAATTAATTTATTTTTCCACCAATTTTTAACTATTCGAATATCATCAGTAACAGATTTAAATTCCGCAACAATAGGCGGTTTAAAATAAACCTGAACAAACGCTGCAACATAGCCGGCGCCAATTAAAGGCGTTAAGCTTGTAAAAGGAGCAGCAACAAAAGCAATTAAAATAGTTATCGGATGTGCAAAAGCAATAAGAGTGCCCAGTGCCGAAGGAATTCCGTTTGCCAAAAACCAGTATAAAGCATTATCTCCGGCAACATCGGCACCTTTTGTAATGCCTATATAAAATATGGAAGCAATAATTATTAGCGGTATAATCCAACCGATTATTTTAAAAGTAGATGAAACCGGAGGAATAATTTCAATTTCAGATAAATCGATTTTCGATTCCTTTTCCAAAAGATTGATAATTCCATTTACATGACCGGCACCAACAATTGCAACAATCTTTTTACCATTTGCATTTTTAATTTTTTCAGCAAGATATTGGTCGCGTTCATCAATCAAAACTCTTTTTAATACGGGCATAGCTTCGCCCAATTCTTTTAAAAGTTCATTCAATGTATCTTTATCTTTAATCTCATTTATTTTTTCTTCGGAAATTTCTTCCGAATCGAACACACCGCCTAAGCCACTTGCAAAGAATTTCATTTTTTGTATGAATGACATCGAATTCCAAGCTCTGCGCAAGGTAATCCTAATATCCCGATCGCACAGTTCAATCGGGATGTTAAATTCATTTGCAGTGTTTACTGCTTCAAGCAGTTCAACTCCGGGTGCAACACCAAGTTGTTCGCCCATCTTTTTTTGATATGACGCTAACAAAATGTTAATAATTAAAGTGGAAAGTTGTTTATTTTTAATTAGAGTTTTTAAATCTAAATTTTCAAATTTCTTTTTATCACTTAAAGCCTTAAACCTTTTATCGTCTAATTCAACGCAAACCACGTCCGGCTTTTCGGTTTCAATTACATTACGTACTAATTTTGCCGATTCAATTGAAATGTGTGCCGTACCTATTAAAAAAATTTCTTTGCCTTTAATTGATATTTTTTTTACATCGTCAGAATAATTATATGATTCCATTTTAACCCGATAAATTTAAGATATGCAAATATATAAAATAAATTTAAATGAAATTGTTATCTTAGCAGTTGATTTTATTAAATTAAAATGTTTATAATAACTTATATTTAATTCACAAAGTTTATCAAAATTTGGATAAAGATGAATTGGGAATATTTTAAACTTAATACAAATCCATTTGGAATTACGCCCGATCCTAAGTATTTATTTATGAGTACACCTCATGCAACAGCAATTGAATGGATGAAAATGGCAATTGAAGAGCATGAATTCGGGTTAATAACCGGTGAAGTTGGTTCGGGGAAAACCGTTTTATCGAGATATTTGGTGGATACGCTTCCCGAAGATAAGTATCGTGTAGCTTGGATAATTAATCCGAGCATGTCTGCCACTCAACTCTTGAAAGAAATTTACTTACAATTATTTGAAAAAAAACCACCTTATTTTAAATCGTCTTTAATAAATTCGATGCAAGAAGAGTTAGTTAATCTATTTTTAAATAATATTTATCCTGTTGTAATTATTGATGAGGCTCAAACAATTCCTGATTCAAAGGTATTTGAGGCATTACGCTTGCTTAGTAATTATCAAACAGACGAGCAATTTTTGATTTCAATTTTACTTTTCGGGCAACCGGAATTGGCAAGAAAATTAAAGAGAAAACAATACCGAGCATTTGTACAAAGGGTTAGATTCACTCTAACTCTTGAGCCTATTGATAATAGTGAAGTGGAAAAATATATTCAGCATCGTTTAAATGTAGCAGGTGCAGAAAACAGAACATTGTTTGAAAAAGAAGCAATTGATGAAATTCATCGCATTACGGGGGGGTATCCCAGGCCTCTTAATCATTTAGCTTCTTTTTCGATGATGGATGCATTGTCGAATGGCGATGAGATGGTTACGCCGGATAATGTTAAAAATGCTGCAAAATCTATTATTTATTTAGAGGATAAGATTTAATAAAAAATATTACGTGAATTTTAAGCTATTGGAGATATAATATGATTAATATTTTGAAGCTGAGAAAGCTTGAAAAAGAAAAAGCAGAGAATATTAATAAAAAAGAAGAAATCATTTCTCTTGATGAAGGGAAAATTATAGACGAAGAAAAAAATAAAAATTCTTCGAAAATCTCCTCAAAAAAGCCCGGGAAAAGTAAAAAATCAGAGCAGAATAAAAAATCTTCCGATCAAAAAAAGGACTCAAAGAAAGAAAAAGATTTAAAAAAAGAAAAAGATTCAAAGAAAGAAAAGGGTTCAAAGAAAGAAAAGGAATTGAAAAAGAAATCGGATTCGAAGAAAAAAACACAGAAAAATTCTGATAAAATAAAAAAAACCGATAAAAAGAAATCGGAAAAAGAATCAAGTAAAAAAAATCAGGAATCTAAAACTTCGGAGAATAAAAAAATTGTTGAGGATAAGGTTGAATTAACAGATGAAAAAAATGAAAGTGTTTCCAAAATAAAAGATACTGACGATTCGTTAAAAAATAGATTAAATGCTGAAGAATCCGAAGCAGCTGAAAAATTGCGACTTAAACTTATTGAAGAATTAATGGGACAGGATTTTTCTGAATTGCCGGAGGATAAGAATGCTGATGTTGAAGATGATATTGCAGGGTTTGACCCGAGTTTATTGAAGGAACCGAGTGAGTTTGAAAAGGAAATTAAAAAAGAAGAAGAAATTAAAAAAGAAGAGATTAAAAAAGAAGAAATTAAAAAAGAAGAAATTAAAGAAGAAAAGGTTGTAAAAGAAGAAACTAAGACAGATAGCAATCAAATTGAGGAAAAGAATCCGCAAGCACCGGCAGAAGCTAAAAATGCTGCTGTAAGTGCTTTTCAAGAAAAATTGAAAGCAAAGGCAAAAACCTCTAAGCCGGTAGAAGTTGTTGAACAACAGGTAGTACAAAACGAATCAAATAAATCGCTTGCTTCGAATAAACAAGTTGCTTCGAATAAACAAGTTGCTTCGAATGAGCAAGCTGTTTCGAATAAACCAAAAAATGATTCCGGAAAATCTATTTCAATTGCAGAACAATCAAAAAAATCATCATCGAAAGATGACTCTTCGAAGGGTACTGAAAAAATGGTTCAGTTAATCGGATTTACTTTGGGGAATGAAATTTTTGGTTTTGATATAAATGCGATTAGAGAAATTAATCGAGTATTAAATATCACAAAAGTTCCAAATGTGCCTGAATACATTGAAGGGGTTGTAAATTTAAGAGGAAATGTGATTCCGATAATCAATTTGCGGGTTAAAACAAAAATGCCTAAAAAGGAATTTGATTCGAATACCAGAATAATAATTATTGAATCCGAAAATTTGGTTGTAGGTTTTATTGTTGATGAGGTTAAAGAAGTATTGCGTATTCCGGAAAGTATAATTACACCTCCACCTTCAATTGCTGTTTCGGCAACTGCAGAATATATAAAATCTGTTGCAAGAACTGAAAATGATATAATTATTTTACTTGATACCGAGAAATTACTTTCAAGAGATGGTTTTAAGAAAAAATAAAATTGTTGTAATTTTGAATTTTAAAGTTCAGCTATCTTTTAGTTGAACTTTTTTTTTGATTTTTTTTATTTGAATTTATTTGCTTTAGTTTATTGAATCCTTTATTAATCGATTCCTGCAAAATCTTTTTTTGTTTAATTTTCATTCCCAATTTTTTTTCAACAAAAATATTTTCGGAAGAAGATATATCTTTTTCGGTAAAGTACATTAATGTTGAATAGGTTGAAGGAGTTGGTGTAAATATTTGTACTTGTTCAGGATTAAGTTTTAGATTAGTGGCTACAAAGCTTTTTAATTCTTTCATTTCTTTAATTCCACATCCCGGATGTGCAGCTATAAAATAGTAAGTTAAAAATTGTTTTAAATTATTCTTCTTGTTTATTCTGTAAAATTCATTTGTAAATTTTATCAAATTACTATTGGAAGGTTTGCCCATTTTAGCTAAAACCGTTTCGGAAGTATGTTCCGGTGCAATTTTCAATTGTCCCGAAATATTGTTTTTAATTAAATTTTCCAAATATTTATGCCCAAATTTTTTATCTTCTAATATTAGATCATACCTTAGTCCTGAAGCTACAAAAACTTTTTTTATACCTTTTATTGATTTAATTTCATTAAGCAGTGCAATTTGTTCGGAATGATTAACCTTTAGTAAATTACATTTATTTGGGAAAATACATCGCTTGTTTTTGCAAGCGCCATCTTCTAATTTTTTTTCGCATTCGTATCCGTACATATTTGCAGTAGGTCCGCCAACATCAAAGATATATCCTTTAAATTCCTTATGTTCGGTTAAGTGTTTTGCTTCGGTTAAAATGGATTTTTTACTTCTCCACCTAATTGTTCTTCCCTGATGAACGGCAATAGCACAAAAATTACACTCACCATAACAACCTCTATGCGAAGTAATGGAAAAGTTAATTGTTTCGGTTGCTTTTACTTTTCCCTCTTTTGCGTAATAAGGATGTACCGATCTTTCAAAATCTAATCTGTGAATTTCATCCAATTCTTTTTGTGTCAGATATTTTTCCGGTGGATTCTGGATCCAGTATCTATTATCGTATTTTTGTACTAGCCCGGTTGAATTTAAAGGGTCGTTATTTTTATAAAAAACATCAAACATTTTAATAAACAGATCTTTATTTGAATATACTTCATCAAAAGAGGGAAGAATGTAAAAATCTTTGGGAGGTATTGTTGATAAATAACATAAACCTTTCACTTGTTTGGGATCGGATTTTTCTTTTAAAGCTTTTGCTAAATTCAAAGTGGCTTTTTCGCCCATGCCGTAAATCAAAAAATCGGCTTTAGCATCAAGTAAAATTGATTTTCTAATTTTATCCGACCAATAATCATAATGAGCTATTCTTCTTAAACTTGCTTCAATGCCACCCAAAACTATTGGCACAGTGTTTTTGAAATGTTGCCTAATTAAATTCGAGTATTTAATAACCGCTCTATCGGGCCTTTTGTTGTTTAATCCACCGGGAGTAAAGTCGTCGGATTTTCTTTTTTTAAGGCTTGCGGTATAATTAGCAACCATTGAATCCACCGAACCACCGGTAACACCCCAAAAAAGTTTTGGTTCACCTAATCTTTTAATATCATATCCGTTCGAAATATTAGGTTGGGCAATTATACCAACGGTAAATCCGTTTGCATACAGATATTTTCCTATAATTGAAGCGCCTATAAACGGATTATCAATATAGGTGTCTCCCGAAACAATAATAATATCAAGCTGTTTTATATTTTTTCTTTTTAATTCTTCGGGTGTAGTCGGTAAAAACATAATCATCTTTTATTAAATAATTTAAGATTACATTAAAAATAAATATTTGTTCGAAGTCAAATAAAATTATCGTATGTTTGTAAAAAGGAAAATAAAATTCTTGAATCTTATTTAATATTTCATAAAATTATACAATACTTTTAACTAAAAATTATAGGAGTATCTGTTGGCTTTTTCATTAAACAGAATTCAATTGTTAGGAAACATTGGTAAAGATCCGGAAACCCGTTTCACAACAACCAATTTAGCAGTTACATCATTTTCAATTGCAACTACAAACAGCTATAAAGGGAAAGATGGGAATTGGGTTAACGAGACAACCTGGCATAACATTGTGGCTTTTAATTTATCTGATTTTCTTAAAGAAAATTTGAAAAAAGGTAAAAAAGTTTATTTAGAAGGCAGGCTAACAAATAGAAGCTATGAAGATAATCAAGGTATAAAACGATATGTTACCGAAGTTATAGCCGATATTTCTAAAATTATTCCTTTAGATGCTCGCGATCAAAATAGCGGTTCAAATTATAATAGCCCTATTGAAAATCAGGGTACTGTTGAAGCTGCGGTTGATAAAAACGATGATTTACCGTTTTAATTGATTTACCGTCTTAATTTTTTAACAACATGAGGGTTGCATTATCTTTTGGATGACTATCATTTATTTTATAATTTAATAATTTTAGGCGGATTGCTTTTGCTTTCCGCTATCTTTTCAGGTGCAGAAGTTGCATTCTTTTCAATCGACAACCAAAAAGCTAAAAAAATTGAAAAAAATTTAATTGGAAAATATATTCTTGAATTAATCGAATTTCCGAAACGTTTATTAGTTACCATTTTAGTTGGTAATACAATTTTTAATGTTACTATTACAATAATTTCGGTTTTAATTTCAATTGATATTGCCAAATCTATCAATATTTCCGTTGATCTGGCTATCACTGTTCAGATTGTTGTAATTACAATTTTAATATTACTTATCGGTGAAATTACTCCTAAAGTATTGGCTTCTAAAAATCCGATTAAATATGCAAAAGTTGTAGCTATCCCTTTGTATTGGAGTAATGTTATTTTATATCCGATATCAAAGGTTTTTTCCGATTTAATTTCGGTTGTGGCTCAAAAAATTCCATTCAAAAAAAACAAAACGGCATTATCTTCTACCGAGATTTCCGAACTTACCGAAATTGGCCTTGAAAACGGTAAAATTGAGGAAAACGAACATGAAATTATTCAAGGGCTTGCGGATTTTAAATCCGTAACGGCACGCGAAGTAATGACACCAAGGGTCGATATGACTGCTATTTCAACAGATTCCGAGTTTAATGAAATTATTAAAATTGTTACCGAATCAGGTCATAGCAGAATACCGCTTTATAAAAATGATTTGGACAACATAATTGGTATCGTATATGCCAAAGATTTATTACCGTTTATTTCATCTGAGGATTCAAAAAAGAATTTTTCGCTAAAAAAAATAGCACGCCAAGCAATGTTTGTGCCCGAATCAAAATTAATTAATGAATTGTTGCAAGAATTTAAAGCAAAAAATATGCACCTCGGAATTGTTGTTGATGAATACGGAGGTACGGCCGGATTAATTTCTTTGGAAGATATTCTTGAGGAAATTGTTGGCGAAATTCGAGATGAATATGATAAAGAGGAAAATGAAATTACAAAAATTTCCGATTACGAATACTCTTTACTTGGTAAAGCAGATATTGACGAATTATTTGAATTACTTAATATTGAAAAACCTGATGATGATGAATATGATACTGTGGGAGGATTTATCTTTTCCCAATGCGGCCAGATTCCGGAAGAAGGATTTTCGTTTGTATTTGAACAGAAATTTAAATTTATTGTTAAAGAAGTTGAAAACAATAGAATTAATAAAGTGCTTTTATTAATTATTGATCCGCAGGAAAACAATAGTTGATACGAGCAGGATGCATGTTTCGTTCATTGGTTTATTTGATTTTTATAACCGGA
>CAZCBD010000049.1:0-15283 GCA_964496755.1 uncultured Melioribacteraceae bacterium | reverse complement strand
ATTATCTTAAAATTAGGTTTAAGATACGAATATATTGATATAGACAACTTTAAACTGAAAGATCCTACCAAACCTGAAACGGGTGTTGGAACAAGTTATTCTGAAGGTACAATTAAAGCAGACGGATGGGAAGATACTCCTACTTTTAGTGCTTTAAGCCCAAGATTAAGTGTAGCTTTTCCGGTTACAGACAAAACTCAGTTTTATGCCGGCTTTGGACAATATATTCAGCAACCAAGATTGAGTCAGACCTATACCGGTATTCACAGATTTGCTTATGAAATAGGAACAGGTTATTTCTTTGATAATCCTAATGGTTTAAATTTAAGACCTATTCGAAAAACAAACTATTCAATTGGTTTCAGACAAGAATTAACAGATTTCTTGGCGATTGATGTAAACGGATATTACGATGACGTAAAAGGTCAAGTGTATTTTATCCGAGAAGTAACCGATAAAGCTTCGATATACCGTTCTTATATGTCAAAAGCTAATGGTGACTTTGCTACCACAAAAGGTGTTGAAATTAGCTTAACAATGAGAAGATACCAAAGATTAGCTGTGAATGCTTCTTTATCATTTACCGATGCACGTGGTACCGGATCAAATGAAAATTCAAATGCCGGTATTGTTGGTGCTCCGGTTGATAATAAAACTATTTTTGTTCCTACTTATGTAGCTCCATTGTCACATAATAGGCCTGTAGCTGCAACTGCTAGTATTGATTACAGATTCGGAAAAGATGATGGTCCTGAAATATTAAATAATTTTGGTGTTAACTTTTTAGTAATGTATTCCTCAGGTCACCCGTTTACTTTGGGTACAGGTGGAAGAGATATGGAAACAAGTGCTAGAGATAGATTGGCAGCAGAACCATTAAACACATCAATGACACCTTCAACATTCAATGTTGATTTGAAAATTGACAAATCATTTACAATTTTAGACAATATTTCGATGAATGTTTATGTACGTGTTATAAATTTATTCGATACAAGAAATGTAGAGGATGTTTATTTTAGAACAGGTTCAGCTGACGATGATGGTATTTTGAGCAACCCATTATATGGTGATAAATTAATTGCTAAATATGGTCCGTTATATAAAGAAATATATAAGAAAAGAGATTTAGCCTATAACGGATTTTATTCAAGTGCAAGACAAATTTATTTAGGTGTTAGATTAGAATACTAAACCAAATTTAAGTAAATGTGCATAATTAGGAGTAAACATATGAAAAATAGATTATTAAGGTACTTTGGAGTTTTCCTTCTGGCATTTGCGATGGTTGCTAATGTTGGTATTTACGGGAAAGCTAAAGAAGGTACGAAAAAACAACTTAGAAAGTCTTTAGGGACTCCTTCTAAGACAAAATTGAATATCAATAAAATATCAACCATTTTTGAAACAAATGGTGACAGTGATATAAATAATGCAACCGGTAATAGCGGGTTGGTTTATCCAAAAGGAAGTGGTAAAACCGCTGTTTATGAAACCGGTTTCATTTGGGGTGGAAAAATTAACGGCCAGATAAGAGTTGGTGGTTCGACCTATAACCATGGTATTCAACAAGGTAGAATTTTACCTGACGGTACAGCTCAACCGGTGGATGATCCTGACGCAAGAATATACAGGGTAAGACCGGATTGGTCGTATGCAAGCATGGCAACGGAAATGGCCGAAGAAGGTGTAACTGAAGCTGAAGCTCGCGCTCAATATGAAAAAGACTGGAATGAATGGCCTGCACAATATGGTGCACCATATACAGATGTTGATGGTGACGGTACATATAATCCTGAAGTTGATATTCCCGGTGTAAAAGATGCGGGACAAACAATATTTTTCATTTCCAATGACTTAAATGAAACAGTTGCCAAATCATTGTATGGATCGCCTTCAATGGGTGTTGAAATGCAAGCTACAATTTGGGCTTATTCAACTGCCGGCCCTCTTGGAAGTATGATTTTTAGAAAATATACCTTGATAAATAGAAGTCAAAACGACTTTACTGATATGTATGTGTCGATTTGGTCTGATCCTGATGTTGGCTTTTCAGGAGATGACTTAAGTGGTTGTGATTCTACTTTAAGTTTAGCATATACATACAATGGTGATAATGATGATGAGCAATATGGTTCAACTCCTCCTGCCATAGGATTTGACTTTTTTCAAGGTCCAATGGTTGACGGTGAAGCTACCGATACAGCTATTTTTAAAGGTAAATATGTTCCGGGTAAAAAGAATTTAGGAATGAATACTTTTTATTTCTTTATAAGGGGGCATGCTTTATACAATGATCCCGATTTAGGTGATTATGAGAAAGGTACATTACAGTTTTACAATCTATTTCAAGGTCTAATTAGTACTACAGGCGATCCGTTTACAGATCCTAAAACGGGTAAAACAACAAAATTTCCATTATATGGCGATCCTGTTGCTGGTACAGGTTGGATTGATGGAAAGTATATTGAACAAGGTGATCGCCGAATGGGTAGTGTGTCTGGACCATTTACGATGGCAGCGGGAGATACACAAGAAATAGTTGTGGCTGAAATTTGTGCCGGTGCTCAAGCAGGTATTAATAATAAGGATGCTATAACTGTATTAAAACAATATGATAGATTAGCTCAAGAAGCTTATGATAATTTCTTTGTTGTTCCAACTCCTCCAAAACCTCCACATGTTGCTGTAACTGAACTTGATGGCTCAATTATTCTTAATTGGGGTGGAAATATTCAGGGAGTTAATGAAACGGAAAGTCATATAGCTCGTGGTGGCTATAAGTTTGAAGGTTACAATATATATCAGTTAAAAGATTTTTCATCTACGGATAAAAATGATATTACGAAGGTTAAAAGAATAGCTACCTATGATTTAGTAAATGGCGTTAAAATTATTTTGGACAAAAAATTAGATCCATTAACAGGTATTGAATTGGATGCACCGGTTCAATTTGGTGATGATACTGGTATTAAGCGTTATATTAAAATTGATAAGGATTACATTAAATCCGATAAATTATATAATGGTTCTAAATACTACTTTGCAGTAACTTCCTATGCATATACTTCAGAACCGTTACGTGTTCCGAATAACTTGGAAAATCCGATTGCAATTATTACAGTTACTCCGCATGCACCAAATCCGGGTGTTGATTATAAGGGAAGTTATGGTTCGGAGGTTACGATCGAGCATGTAAAGGGAAATGGTAATGGTAGAGTTACAGCACAAGTAATTGATCCGTCAAAAGTAGATGGTGAAACCTATACCATGACATTTGGAATAGATACTGTTAGTACCACTCCTAGTTTGGTTACTAAAACTGTGTGGAATTTAAAAGATAAATCGGGTAATAATGTTCTCTCTAAATTTCCAATTTTATCTTCCAAATTAACAAGTGCACCTATATACAATGGAGTTCAGATATTTTCTGTAAAAGCCAAATCGGGTGTTAAGTCTATAACTGAGCAAGATGCTAATGGCAATGTTGTTGATTCAACGGTTTCATACATGTCGGACACATTAAATGGTGGTACTACAGGAATTTATTTGTCTGAAAGAAATAGAACTAATCATTCAAATAATAAAACCATGGACCGTTTTGGCTATATTGGTTCTGATGATCTAGTATTTGATTTTTCAGACTCTTCTCTCGCATGGGATTATGTCAATGAAGTTGTTTATCCTAATAGAGTGCCGTTTGCCCTTTATAGAATTAAAGCTGATGGTACAAAGATAAGACTGTTTGCAGGATTCTGGGATGGTGATGGTAATAAATCTTGGAATATCGCAATGGTTAATGATACAACTGTCAAATGGCTTGAAAAAAGCTACAAAAACAAAAAAATTCCTTGTTATGAGCCTATAGTAGCTTGGCAAGGATATGATGCTTCAGGAAATGAGATTGAATATAATCCTGCTAATGACGCTCGATATAAAACAGATAATAATTTGAATACTTCTGCCCACACAACTTGGGGTACAGCTACTGGACCGTTCAAATATCCATACGTTTATTGCGCAATGATTGCAGTTCCGCAAAATGCTACGTTGCCAACAGCTACAAAAATAGTGAGAGAAACTTATAAACCAAATGTAGCGGGTCGTGATGAATTTAATATACATTATCCTAAAGTAGTTCAGTCAATTGAAAAAGCAAAAGAAGATGTTGAAGAAATAAATGTATTCCCGAATCCGTATTATGGTGTAAACCCATTAGAGGTTAACAAATATCAAAGATTCGTTACATTTACTCATCTACCAAAAACTGCTACGGTTAGGATATTTAACTTAGCTGGTCAAGTTGTAAAAACAATTAAGAAAACTGATTCAGGTCAATTCTTAAGATGGGACTTAGCAAATGATACAGGTTTACCTGTTGCTAGCGGTATGTATATTGCTCATATCGAAATGCCTGATCTTGGAAAAACAAAAATAATTAAAGTAGCAATTATCCAAGAACAGCAGTTCCTTGATAGATATTAATAGAAATTGAATTAAGGAGAAATTACATATGAAAAACATAAATAAAATATATACATTTCTGTTAGTTGCCATGCTTTTTGCGGGTAGCATATTTGCCGGTGGTGGTAATAGAAATGGTACGGCCGGAGCTACAGAATTGCTTATTCCGGTCGGAGCCCGCGGTATTGCAATGGGCGGTGCAACCTTAACTAATTCCTACGGTATTGAAGCATTATATTGGAATCCTGCTAATATTGCTCGTACCTCTTATGGTGTTGATGTAATGGCTACACACATGAATTATATTGCCGATATTACCCTAGCTTATGCAGCTGCAGCTGTTAAAGTTGGTGATTTGGGTACATTAGCCATTAGTTTGAAATCATTAAGTTTTGGCGATATTGCTAAAACAACAGTACAATATCCTGATGGTACCGGAACAACATTTTCACCCGAATACTCCGTTATTGGCTTTGCCTATTCCAAATTATTGAGTGACAGAGTATCGGTTGGTATTACTGCTAATTTTATTAATGAAACCATTGATTTTGTTAGCGCAAGTGGTGTTTCATTTGATATTGGTATTACTTACACGGATTTAGGTGGTATCGAAGGATTTAATATGTCCGTATTAATGAGAAACTTAGGCCCAAGAATGAAATTCGATGGTTCGGGACTATATGTTAAAGCTACACCTGAACAATTTAGAAGAACAGGTAGTGTATTCTACAAAATCGAATCACAAGATTTTGAATTACCTACTAGTTATGAAATCGGATTGGGATATAACTATAGCATTGATGAATATAACAAATTGGAATTTGCCGGTTTATTTAGAAACAACAACTTTTATGAAGATGAATATAAAATTGGTGTTGAATACGGCTATAACAATTTGATCTTTTTAAGAGCAGGTTATGAAATAGCTCCCGAATTAAAAACAGATGATACTAAAGCAGTTTACGGTATGGCTGCAGGTTTAGGTATCAATTATAAAATGGGCAATGTTGCTCTTAAAATTGATTATGCTTATCGTGCTGTTGAATATTTTGATGCTAATCACATTATTACAGTTGGATTAGGATTATAAAATATTATTTAAATTTATAAGGCCGGTATTATTGTACCGGCCTTTTTTTTCATTCATCTGGGGGATATATGAGAAGCAAGATGAATTATTTATTATTACTTATTATTTTTGCAACTTCTTTTTTTGCCCAAAAAAAAGTTCGATTTGAAGCTGATATAGCTTTTTTTAAATATAGCGATTCAACTTCCTATTTGGAATTATATTATTCTTTTGACAAAGAATCGTTAACAAAAATAAAGGATAATGGAACTGTTTTCTTAAAGGGCGAATTAGATTTGTTGATATACGATTCACAAACAAAAGAAGTCTATTATAACAATAAATGGGCAATATCGGAAAATGCGGGCAATTTAACCGGTAATAGATTGGTTGGACAACTGAGTTTGGAAATTCCTTTTAAGGAATATAACATTGATATTAGCGGGAAAAATTTTGATAAAGATTATGAAGCAAAAAGTATTAAATACAAAGTAACAGTTCCAAGCTTTAATGATTCGAAAATTACAATTAGTGATTTAGAGTTGGCTACCAAAATTGTTCGCTCAAATGAAACCAAATCACTATTTTATAAAAATGGTTTTGATGTAGAAGCAAATCCGGCGGCTTTGTATTCTAAAAGTAATCCGGTCTTTTATTATTATTATGAGATTTATAAAAACAATTCCCTTGATAATTGTAAATCAAATTTAAAAATTCTTAATAGCCAAAAACGTGTTATTTATGAACGGAAGAAAAATATTAAATTTACTTCCAATTCAATCTGTGACATTGGTTTAAAAAATATGTTATCTTTTCCAACAGGAGCTTATTATTTGAATGTGGAAATCAAAGACGACAAGGATAATTTGATTTCTGCGAAATGGAAAAAGTTTTTTTATTATAATCCCGACTTTGTAGATACAACTTCGAACAATAGGAACTTGAGCAACTATCTTTCAAGTGAATTCTCCGGTTTAAGTGATGCGGAGTGCGACAAACATTGGAGCTACGCTAAATATTTGGCCTCGTACAAGGAAAAAGAAGAGTATTCTAATCTTTCAAAAACCGAAGGCAAAAAAGAATTTTTATTCAATTTTTGGAAAAGAAGAGATACGGACAAAAGTACGGCATTTAACGAGTTTAAATCTGATTATTATAATCGCTTGGCATATGTTAATAGAACATATACTTCCAATTATAAGGCAGGATATAAAACTGATAGAGGTAGAGTTTTTCTTTTGTACGGAAAACCTGATCAAATAGAACGTTTTCCTTCTTCTTCAGAAAATGTTCCGTATGAAAGATGGTACTATGGAGATATTGAAGGTGGAGTGGAATTTGTCTTTGCCGATCTTCGCGGATTTAATTATTACGAGTTGATTCATTCTACAAAACGAGGCGAATACCAAGATTATAATTGGACAAAAAGAATAAATAAAGCTTATTAGTTAAATGATAGTTTTTTATAAAATTCTATTTAAATTTATTACTAAAATTAAAGATGCCGATTTAGCTGCAAAACTAATCGGCTTTGTTTTTTACTATTTTATTCCGATACGGAAGAAAAAGGTTTTGGAAAATCTTCAGGTTGCTTTTCCCCAAAAAAAGGAAGATGAATTAAAAAAAATTCGAAAAAAAGTGTATCGAAGTATATCAAAAACTTTAGTAGAATTGATAAATTTCCAAAACGCAGATAAAAGCAAAATTTTAACCATGATTGATACTTCAGAAATCATAGAACAAATAAACCATGAAGGGGCAATTATTTTATTAACCGCTCATATAGGGAATTGGGAATTAGGAGCCCTAGCAGTGGGAATCTTATCAAACAAAGATTTTTATGTGTTGGCTAAAGAACAAAAAAGTTCTTTTGTAAGCAAAATGGTAACCGATATTCGTGAAAAGTTTGGCAACAAGGAAATATATTTGGGGAATTCCGTAAAAAGGATTTTTTCGGCATTGCGATCGAATAATATTGTTGGAATTGTTGGAGATCAAAGGGGGCCAAAAGAATCTATTAAAGTGAAGTTTTTTAATCGTGATACAACCGTTTATACAGGGGCTGCTCAATTTGCAATCAAGACGAAAAGCAAAATAGTTGTTACTTTTGTTATTAGAAAAGAAAATAATCAGTATAAATTTTTTTGCAGAACTATAGATCCGATGCTTTATAAAGGAAGCTTTGAAGAAAATACAGCTAAAATTACGCAAGCCTATTTTGCTATGCTCGAGGAATATATTCGTAAGTATCCTGAACAATGGTTTTGGTTTCATAATATTTGGAAATATTGATGAAAAAAATTCTTGTAATTCAAACGGCTTTTCTTGGGGATTCTTTATTAACGTTAAAACTTTTAGATTCTATCAAATTATTGTATCCTTCAAGTTTGTTATCAATTCTTTGTATACCGAAATCCAAAGAGATTTTTGAATATTCACCCTCTGTTGATAGCATAATCACATATGATAAAAGGAAAACTCAAAAGGGGTTAAAGAATTTTTATTTGTTTTTAAGACAAATAAACGCTGAAAAATTTGATATTATTATTTCACCCCATAGGTCATTACGTTCTTCGTTAATTTCTTTTTTTGCAGATGCCCAATTAACAGTTGGCTTTGATAATTCCGCTTTTTCTTTTTTGTATAAACAAAAAATACACTATATCAAAGATTTTCACGAAGTAAAAAGAAATTTACTTCTTTTAGGTAATGATGAAATTGTTGAAAATTGGCAATCTGCCGTAAATTATAAATTTAGTGATATTAATTTCCCTGCAAAAATATTTTCCTGTTTTAATCCGGCAGAAAAATATTTTGCTGTTGCCCCGGGTTCGGTGTGGGAAACAAAAAAATATCCAACTGAAAAGTTTATTGAAATTATAAATAGCCTTAATAAAATTGGTGTTACTGCAGTGATAATTGGTGCGGCAAATGAACAAGCGGTAGCCAATTTAATAATTCGTAAGACTTCACGCAAGAATATTAATCTTACCGGAATAATTTCAATTCCGCAAACAATAAAATTATTGAAAGAAAAAATTAGTTTTTTAATTTGTAATGACAGTGCTCCTACTCATATGGGGATGGTTGCCGAAATTCCGGTATTAACAATTTACTGTTCAACAGTACCGGAATTCGGGTTTTATCCGTACAACAAAAAAAGTGCATCTATAGGTTTAGACAATTTAAATTGTAAACCATGCGGAATTCACGGATATAAAAAATGTCCGAAAATTCATTTTAAATGTGGAAATGAATTATCATCCGAAACAATTATTTCAACCTTAAAAGAAAAGTTTATTTAGCTGTATTTTTTTTATATATTTCACTTTCAATAAAAAATGATTTAAAAATGATAAAGCTCAGAGATTTAGCAAAATCTTCTTTTTATATTACCCCGAATTTTCCGGAAATAGCAACCAAAAGGTATAAAGTTAGTTTCTTTAAAATTATTTCTTATTTGCTACTTTACACTTTTTTTGTAGCCGTTTTGCTTTATGGACTTGTTTTAATTACCCCGTATGAAAATTTAGTTTTTTTGTTTGAGAACAAAAAACTAAATGAAGAAAACATCAAGATTAAAAATCTTGAACATAAAGTTTTACTCCTGACAAAGGAATTAGACAAAATAATAATTATTAATAAAAATCTAACCTTTGCATTAAAATTAGCTGCCGGCGACACAGTTTTAACTGAATTGCCGGAAACCCCATCAAATTTAAAAACACTTCCGGATAGTGCAAAAAAAAATGCTCTCAAAAAAACGGGTGGAAATTTATTTGCAATTTTTAATAGATTGTTTTTGTCAATACCGGAAAAACAATTAAAAGTATATTCACAACCTTCTTTTATCAAACCTGTAAACGGATTTATTGTTAATGATTTTAAGCCGACAAAAGGGCATTTTGGTGTTGATTTTGCAGTAAAAAAGGGTACGGTTATTATTGCTGCCGAATCGGGGATTGTTATTTTTTCCGATTATACTGCAGAAGACGGGAATACGATTATTATAAAACACAAAAATAATTTCAAAACAATATATAAGCATTGCGAAGTATTACTAAAAAAAAGTAGGGATAAAATTATAAAAGGAGAAACAATAGCTTTAAGTGGCAATTCAGGTGAGAACACTACAGGAGCTCATTTACATTTTGAAATTTGGGAAAATGACAAACCTATAGATCCCAAAAAAATTTTAATAAATATAAATAAATAGTTTTAGAATATAATTTAATTTCTTATCTTGCACTAATATAAAGAGAATTTGAATACTTTATGTTGCTGTAATTTGTAAATTCAATTTTATTAAAAGTTTATTTGAAAAAACTGCAAACTAAATAAAAATTATATACAGAATATAGGAGTAATGGTATGGAAAGTTACATTTTTCCAAGTGTTATTGAAAGTAATAACTATGAGATAAGAAATGTAGCCTCCGATTTATTACATGGGTTAAAATTTTATGAAGATGATCTTGGTTATATAATAGGTTATCTTGCCTTATCGGAAGGTATTTCGCCAAATAAAACCATTAATAGTTATCCAAATGAATTGGATTACAAATTATTAGCAAAAGCAGGTTTATTAATCGGACACGTTAATAATCCATTGCCAAAATATTTGGTAACCGGTTATCCATATTCATTGTATCATGTAAATAAGAATAAAGCTGCCGATTTATTAAACGGAACACACCAAATTACTTATGATCCTGCTCCGTTTGATTCTGAAGGTTTACCACAAATGGTAACAACTAAAGTAGCAAATGCCCAAATTATTCCTGAAATTGAAGGCTGTTCCATTGCTGCACGCAAAGGTGAAATGCACATGGACGGAAACTTTTTTATGGTTAGTATTGGTTACGGAACTTTTGAAGCATGCTTAAGCACCGAAAAAGGTTTGGTTTATAGAACCATTGCAAGTTTAACAGGCTTAAGATATGCTGTTAATTTGGCAATTAAAGAAATTGCTAAAACATCTTATTTGGGATTGCGATCCGAACAACAATTTGATGTTGCCTTTAAAGAAGGCTATATAATACTTAACAGACAAAAACTGGATATTACCGAAATCAGAAGAAAATCGCTCCAAAGATATTACAGAGATGTCATTTCTCCGGTATTAAGAAATTTATGGAAAGATGATGACTTTAAAGATACTAGAACAATGTTATTAACAGGTGGTGGCGCGCTTTACCGCGATTTAGTTGAATGCTTTGAAAATGATTTCGATATACTAAAAGTACAAACTGTTTCAAATCCATTAACATTTGCAAGCCAAGGATACTGTATTAAAGCTTTAGAAAACTCTAATGGCGACAAAGATGCAGCACTTGGTCTTGATATTGGTAATTCAACTACAATAGTAACTTTATATCCTTCTCAAGTAAGTGAAGTATAAATATTTTCCTGATACACTTTGGTAGGATTTTAATGTTTGGAAAATTGTTTTCTAAAATAAATTTCTGGAAATCAGATAAAGAACTTAAAGAAAACTTAGAAGTATATTTAAGCTTAGCTGAAAAATATTTTGATGAAAAGAATTTTTCTAAAGCTTTGTTTTACCTAAAGGGTGCTTTAAAATTTAATTCTGATAATGTAGATATTTTAATTAAAATTGGTGATACTTACTCAATGAGCGGAAAGCATGAAACCGCCATTGAGTATTTTTTAAAAGCAATCAATAATCATCCGAGCGATTTAAGAGGATATTATAAAATTGCCAAAATATATTCTTCCCATTACGAATATCAGAAAGCTATCGAATTTTATGAAAGGATTCTGAGAATAAACCAAAGCGAAACCGAAGCATCTTATTCGGCAGCGATTCTGTATAACAAACTTAATAATACTGAAAAAGCAATTTCATTATTAATTGATGCGGTTAATCATGATTCACAGTTCGGTAAAGCATATTTTGAACTGGGAAAAATATTTGAAAAAAATGGTGATCTAGACAAAGCACTGATATATTACCAAAAATCTATTTCATTTGATCATTCCACTCCCGATCCCTATTTCCATTTGGCGCTTTTATATGAATCAAAAAAACTTCTTGAACCGGCAATGAGTTTTTACAAAAAAGTATTAACCATAGAGCCTAAATTTGAACCGGCTCTTTTTCAAGTAGGTCAAATTTACGACGAAGCAGGAAGCAAACAAATTGCAATCGACTTTTATTTAAAAGCATTAAAATTAAAACCGGAAAGCATTAAAACTTTGAATAAAATCGGAGTAGCTTATTTTGATTTAAGCAAGTTTCAGATTTCAGAAGAATATTTTGATAAAGTTATTAGTTTGGACAAAGAAAATTATACGGCAAATTATTATAAAGGCTTATTGTTAAAAAGAAATCATAACTTTGATGCATATATTGGAAAACTTGAATATTTATTTAACATAGATTCGAACAATTCGAAAATTGCTTTCGAACTTTTTGAAGCATATTTGAATAACGGAAAAGGTGAATTAGCTCGGAAGTATTTAGATAAAGCTGCAGAATTAGGTGATTCTAAAGCAATAGAACTGAAAAAAATAAAAAGATTAGAACCGGAAGATGATTTTTATGATATTTTATCTTCTATCGAGAATTAGTCTAAAAAGCAGGAAATAAAATGGCAGAAAAAGGAAAAGTTTTAGGATCCGGAGATATTAGTATTTTAAGTAGCGGTGTTAAGATTGAAGGTAATGTCTTTAGTGAAGGCAATGTCAGAATTGATGGTAGAGTTATTGGTGATGTAACAATAAACGGAAATCTTACTCTTGGTGATACTTCCCATCTTAATGGTGATATTAAAGCAAAAAATGTAACCGTTAGCGGTAATGTTGAAGGAACCATTAATTCAGCTGAAAAATTGGTACTCGAAAGCACCTCCAAAATGAAAGGTGATATTTTTGCGAAAGTATTAGTGATTGAAGCGGGAGCCAAGTTTGATGGTCGCAGTTCAATGACAGAACAAATAACCCCGACTTCAGAAGCCATGAAAATTACTAATCGTTAATGTTGCAAAAAGATAAATACCAATCGCATATAAATTCTTTTGGTCCGTATCTGGGACTTGGGTTTCAACTGGCTGCTACAATGGTTTTGATGCTTTTTTTAGGAAAGTGGCTCGATGAAAAATTTGAAACCAAACCATATTTAATGGTTTTTTTCCTTTTTTTTGGTGCCTTTGCAGGAATTTATAACCTGATTAAAACCGTAATATCATTAAATAAAAATACTTCAAATAATAAAAAAAATAACGATAATTAAATTCGACTGAAATGAAAAAATTAGCTAAAATAACTGCATACTCTTATTTATTAATAGTTGTTGTGTTATTTGTTCTTTTTGAAGCTGGTATAATAAATTATTTGTGGGTAAAATCTGCATTTTATGCAGGATTAATTAACTTAATCAATGCAACAGTTACAATATTACTTTTTGAATTTTCCTACAAAAGAAAAAACAAGGATTTTTTAGTTGCTAATTTAGGTGGAATGGCTGCAAAAATTATTGTTTCACTGGTTAGTATATTTTTAATTTTAAAGTTTGTTGAAGTTAATCAGATAGCTTTTTTATTGATTTTCTTCATTATTTATTTTATTTTACTTACTTCGGAAGTTGTATACTTTCACAAAAAAGTTAAAGTGAAAATTAGAAAAAATAGTAAAGAGAAAAATTAATGATAGAAACCGTTCAGAATGTTGCCGATACTCTTCATCAAGAAGCAAGTAAATCAACTGATTGGATTTTTCATCATATTTTAGATGGAAATGAATTGGACTTTCCTCCTTTCGGGGCAATTCATTTACCACATTTTTCATTATTTGGAATAGATGTTTCCATTACTCGACATGTGGTTTTTATGTTACTTGCGGCTGCTTTTTTAATTATTGTTTTTTCTTATGCGGCAAGATCATACAGAAAAAATCGTGTGCCAAAAGGAGCTTCTAATTTATTAGAGATTTTAGTGGTTTTTGTAAAAGATGAAATTGTTGTTCCTACAATTGGGAAAGGCTATGAAAGGTTCTTACCATTTTTGCTTACGGTTTTCTTTTTTATATTAGTTTGCAATTTTATAGGATTAGTTCCTTATGGTGCAACAGCAACCAGTAATATTTCAATTACTACGGCATTAGCCCTACTTTCATTTTTTGTTATTCAAATTGGCGGTATGATGAAGAACGGGGTTTTGGGATATTTCAAAGGATTAATTCCGCATGGAGTTCCGGCTTGGTTAATTCCGGTAATGTTTGTTGTTGAAATTATGGGATTATTTACAAAACCATTTGCACTGGCTATTCGTTTATTTGCAAATATGACAGCCGGACACATAGTGATTTTGGCTTTAATCGGATTGATTTTTATTCTCGAAACCTATTTTGTTTCACCCGTTTCGGTTGCATTTGCATTGTTTATTTACTTTTTAGAAATTTTAGTTGCTTTAATACAAGCATATATATTTACAATGCTGTCATCCTTATTTATCGGGATGGCGGTACATCAAGAACATTAAACTATTAAATAGATAATCTATAACGGAGGAATTAATGGATTACGCATATTTAGCAGCAGGATTTAGTGCAGCATTAACAGTAATTGGTGGTGCTTTCGGTATTGGCAAATTAGCCAGCTCAGCAATGGAAGCAAGTGGTCGTCAACCTGAAGCTGCAGGTGACATTCGTACATCAATGATTATTGCAGCTGCGCTTATTGAAGGTATTTCACTTTTTGCACTTGTAATCTGCATTTTGTTAGCTCTTAAATAATTAGATTACAAAGAGTAGTTTATAAGGATTAATTATGATTGCAAAATCTGTTTTTGCATTGTTAGCTTATTCATCTGAAGGAAATAACGGTTTATTGAGTGTAAACCCCGGTCTGATATTTTGGACATTTGTAATTTTCCTGATTTTGCTTTTTATTTTAAAAAAGGTTGCCTGGAAGCCAATACTTTCTGCTTTATCCGAAAGAGAAAATTTTATTAAGGATTCTTTAGACAAAGCTGAGTTAGCCAAATCTGAAGCTGAAAAAATTCTTGAAGAAAACAAAAAGAGTTTATCGAAAGCTGATGAAGAGGCTCAAAAAGTTATTGAGCAGGGTAGAGCTTATGCGGAAAAATTGAAAGAACAAATTTTAGATGAAAGTAAACAAGAAGCAAAGAAGTTAATAGCCGATGCAACTGCTGAAATTGAAAGAAAGAACCAAGAAGCTTTTAATATGTTAAAAGAACAAATTGCCGATATTTCAATTTCCGTAGCAGAAAAAATATTAAGAGAAAATCTTGATAGAGAAAAACAGGCATCAATAGTGAATAAATTTATAGAAGATCTCAATAAGAATTAATTATGAGCGAATTTAATATTGCATCCAGATATGCTTCAGCTTTAATGCAACTTGCTGATCAAACAAATTCAGTTGAAGTGTTTTCAACCGATATGGAACTGGTTTTTAATACTTTCAGTAATTCTAAGGAACTAAAAACGGTTTTGAAAAGTCCGGTTATTAAGCTTAATGTAAAGCTCAACATTATTTCTGAATTGTTTGAAAAAAAAATATCCAAACAGGTACTTGATTTTATTCGCTTTATTGTGGAAAAAAAGAGAGAAACAATAATTCAAAATATTGCTAAACAATTTTTGAATTTAAGAGATAAAAAACTCGGAATTGTGAATGTTACTGTTATTTCTGCAATTGAATTTGATGATTTACAGAAAGAAAATCTTCGTAAAAAAATTGAGAAAATCACAAACAAAAAAGTCCGAT
>CAZCBD010000048.1:0-15306 GCA_964496755.1 uncultured Melioribacteraceae bacterium | reverse complement strand
AATTTCCTTTGCCTATTTATTGTCAGATTAAAGCCATAAAATTGACTCTTTAGTTTAAAAAAAAAAGGCAATAATTGTCAAGTGGCAACACAATTTTTTTTGAGATTTATTTTTTTTGATGTTGAATGGTTTAAACTTTAATTATTCTAATTCAAACAATCCCATAGCTTACAAAACACAAAAGCCGTAAAAGGATCTCCCTTATTTCTCATATACATAAAAACCATTATAAAGATTCATAGAAATTCAATGAAAATTGTTTGTCACCTGGTATTGGGAAAAAACCTTTTATTATTTTATCTCCTTTTACAAGTAAGATTACAGGATATTTCAAAATCTTTAATTTACCAATTCGAAAATTTTTAACTAAATCAATTTCTATTTCACGTTTAACATATCTAGCTAAAAGTTTAGCATCTAAATCCGATTTACCGACATATAACCCACTGGCGGCTATATTCCTCCTTTTACTAAATACTTGCACATTTTTTAACTCCCTAATCTGACAAGGATTACAAGAATTATTTGACAAAACAATCACAATTTTAAGATCATTAACTTTTATCTTTCTGTCTAATCGGGATTTAGAATATTCAAATCTAATTTTTTTACCTGATAGTGCATTAGAATATTTCGTGTACTTCATTCGCTTATTACTATTACCAACTTTCTGCTCTGATTGCATATAAAAGTAATTAACAAGTGTAAGCACAACTAATACAAATGCAATTATGAAATTTAAAGTTTTCCTTTTCATTCTATTTCTTTGTTCAATCTATATACTAATATTTGAGGATTATAACTTGTTCCATTTTTAAGATTCTCATAATTAACGAAATAAAACAATTTATCTTTAACTGCATAAATACGATTAAATTGCGATTTTATTACAGTTTCAAATTTGATATTACCTTCCAAATTTACAATTACTATACCTAATTTTCTTTCCACATAATATTGCATTACAAATCTATTATCATCATAATTTAACAGATTGAATAAAATTGTTGCATCTTTACAAGATTCGAATAACATTTTAACGATTTCTGTACTACTTTTTATATTTCCTTGAGGAATTAATGGCGACTTATAAAAAGCAGGTTTTGGATTCATTGTTCTTTGTAGTATCAAAGTAGTGTCATAACCAAAAACTTTATAATTGGTTACATCAGCGCATAAAATTAAACCGTTCTTGATTAATAAACCGGCCTGCCCCGGGACATATCTTTCAATAATCTTTTCAAAACCACCTGCATTTCTTTTTTTTATTCCTTCAATCCTATTCTCTGCAAAATTATATTTTATTAGCTGGACTTCGTTTTTAGTAGAAACATAAAGAAACAAATTATCATTATTTATTGCTACCATTCTTAAAATATAACCTTTAATAGGTAGCCGGCGGTAATTGCATTTATCAGCATTTTCAAATCTGAAAATAAAATAAGAATTCCCCCAAAATATTTTATCTTTGAAAAAACACATTACTTCCGGCCTTATTTTATTACCGGGAAAACAATTCCAAGAATTGTATTCGCAGATAAACTTTCCGTTTTCACTAAATTCTAAAATTCTATGTGTAGTTATATCTTGAATCACAATACTACCATCATCTTTGATATTTATTTCACTGATGGCCCCGATAATTTGTGCAGAATCTAATTCTATTGTTCTTATTAACTCAAAATCTTTTGAGATTTTTTGTTGTGAAAAAAGTACATTGCTAAAAACAATTAGCATAAACAAATTTATTTTTTTCATTTTAACCCTTTACAAATATTACGGATGCTAATTAAACATCCGTAATATTTTAACTCATTTATTAATCAGAATCAGGTAAATCGTAACAATCCCCATTTTCATACATACATTCATCACCTGCTCCCCAACAACCGGCAAGATACTGCCCCTCATCACATTGTTTATAATAATTTGTTTGATCAACTTTTACAGCGTAATAAAAAGGATGCTCTGCTTTTGTTTGAGAAACAAAAATAAAAATATTAGCACAAATAATAAGTGTAAAAAATATCACCTTTGTCGTTTTCATTTTACCTCCGTTTTGTCAACAAATTATTCCTCTAGGAATTTCCTTTGCCTATTTATTGTCAGATTAAAGCCATAAAATTGACTCTTTAGTTTAAAAAAAAAAGGCAATAATTGTCAAGTGGCAACACAATTTTTTTTGAGATTTATTTTTTTTGATGTTGAATGGTTTAAGCTTGAATCACTTTCCCATATGTTTTTTCATTCTTTTCTTTTCAATATTTATGATTTGCGTTGAAAAAAGATTATTTTTAAAGAAAAAAATTTTGAGAATAATGAGTAATAAAAACAAATCGGAAAACAGCTATAAGCCTGATTGGCAACCGGAAAATGCCGGCAAAGAATTTGCAGTTAGAGTGGTAAAAGGAACAAAATCAAAAAGCAATACTACCAAGCCACAAATAAAAAAACGAAAACAACTTACAATAGACGATTACGTTGGCGGAGTATTGAAAAACGAACGCACAATTTTAGCACGAACAATAACTTTAATTGAAAGCAATTCTGTTCAACATCAAAAAACAGCACAAGAAGTTTTACATAAATTATTACCCCATTCAGGAAAATCGTTACGCATTGGAATTACAGGCGTACCCGGAGCCGGCAAAAGCACTTTAATTGAATCCCTGGGTTTATATCTATTAAAACAAGGCTACAAAGTTGCCGTGCTTGCAGTTGATCCGAGTAGTTCACTAACAGGCGGAAGTATTCTAGGGGATAAAACCAGAATGGAAAAACTCTCACGCGAAGCGAATTGTTTTATACGCCCTTCACCATCAGGCGGCACACTTGGAGGCGTTACACGCAAAAGCAGAGAAACAATGCTTGTATGTGAAGCAGCCGGCTATGATATTATTTTAGTAGAAACAGTTGGTGTTGGGCAAAGTGAAATTACAGTTCGTTCGATGGTAGATTTTTTCTTGCTTGTAATGATATCCGGTGCCGGCGACGAGCTGCAAGGAATAAAAAAAGGTGTAATTGAAATAGCCGACGCATTAGTTGTAAACAAAGCTGATGGCGGTAATGAACAAAAAGCAAAAAGAGCGGCAGCCGAATATTCAAATGCATTGCATTATTTGATGCCTGCAACCGAAGGCTGGAAAACAGATGCTTTTGTTTGCTCTGCCGTTACAGGTTACGGTATTCCTGAAATATGGAACGTTATAAAGAATTTTGAAAAACATATCAAAAAAAATTTCATATTCGAAAAAAGACGAAAACAACAAACCATACAATGGATTTTCAGCATGATTGAAGAAAAATTAAAAGATGAATTTTATAACAATCAACAAATAAAAAACGAATTACCAAAATTACAAAAACTGGTGGATTCGGAAAAAATACTCGCTACAACTGCAGCGGAAAAATTATTGAAAATATATTTTTCCAAATAGAATTGGATTAAAATTCAATGAAATACAACTTTAGCAAACAAAGTTACCGTAAATGGAAAATCAATATTTGCCGTACTTTGCAATTTGCTTTTCTTCAAGTAATAATATTTACTATAATAGTTTTTCCGATTAAATAAATTATAAATAGAAACTCCCGCTTCAAATTTAAACATTCGGGTTTCAACCTCTTTTGAAATGGAAAAATCGAATCGGATTAAATTGTCCAATCGTTCTTCGTTGATGTTTTTCGGAAAAGTTAAATAAAACCCGCCACCATCAAGAGCTTTTCTTTTGGGAATAGTGAAAGGCGTTCCGCTTGCAAATGTAAAAGCAAGCGATGAGTTAACGCCCCAAAGCTTATATCTAAGTACGGTTTTAAAATTATGAGGAATGCTATTACTGGTCGGGAAAGCAGAATCAAATAATTGTGATTCAAAAATTTCCGAATTTGAATAAGTATAACTTATCCAGCCGGTTAGATTTCCCAGCTTTTTAAGAATTTGAAACTCCAGTCCATGAACCTTTGCCTTTGATTTATTCCGGACTGTCATCGGATTGACAAACACTCCTCTGGCAGTATAAAACGGAAACACATTGTTTTTTTTCGAAAAAAATAGTGTTAAGTTAAAATCATATTCTTTTGTTTTATAATTGGCGGACAATGAAAAATTTGTGCTATTGCTAACAAAGGTGGTTGAATCATCGGCAGCAATCCAATTTATGTTACCATTTAAATGAGTATCCGAATCAATATTTTTAATAATAAACTGATTATATCTGCCAAAAGAAGTACTTAAAGAAAACTCTTTCATAAAAAAATATGTTGCATTAATTCTTGGAACAATGAAATTTTTACTTAAAATTGAATTAAATGTTGACCTAATTCCTGTCTGAAGATAAAATCTTTTGTATTTGAATTTATTCTGCAAATAAAAAACATTTAGGTATCCATTATTGTCAAGAATTATATTTTTATCAAAAATTTTATCAATAAACAAATGCTTCGAATATTCAATATCATTTCTGGTATGTGAAAATCCGAATTGAATATCAAAATAATTATTTAAGGTTAAATTAATTTCGGAATTTAAGCTGCTATTCAATATTCTATTTTCCTGTGTAAACTCATAAAGCTTTTTGTCGCCTTGAGCCCAATTTTCAGTATAAAGGTATTTTGATTTGTATTCCGAAAGAGAATAAAAAATCTTCGATTTTAATTTTTTATTCCACTGTCTATACCATGTAATATTTCCGCCCCGATTACTCCAAAAATTCCACTCCTTGTTCAATGTAGCATTAAAATATTCTTTTGTTGAATCAGGTAAAAAATAGGACCAAATATTATTGAATAAGATTTTATGATTATCTTCCGTAATTAAAAAACTTGTCGATAACATATCGGAATCAGAAATAACATAATTCAATTTAAAGAAAGCATCGGCAAAATAGACATAGGGTTCAGAAAAATACTCGTGCTTTGGTATATAATAATCACCGGCTATTTTTTCATCCATCAATTTTTCATAAATCGGGTACAAAGATTTTGGAAATAAAATTCTGCGTACGGCAAAAAACATGGAAATCCGATTGGAAATCGGTAGATTCACATTAAGCTCGCCACTAAGCGAATTTAGTTCAACAGCTAAAGATGATTTGTTCAAATCTCCGTTTTTGCAAGTCATTTCCAACACCGATGAAGTTTTACCCCCATATTTAGCCGGAAAATTTCCTTTAAACAGGCGAATATCTTTAACACTTCCGGCAGAAAGCGAACTATAAAAACCAAAAAAATGACTTAGATGATACAATTGAATATCATCAACTGAAACAAGGTTTTCTGAAGAAGTGCTACTATAAATACTAAGTTCGGTAGCACCACCGGCATTACTGGCTATTCCAGGTAGTAATTGTAATGATCTAATAATATCCGGCTGTCCTAAAATCGGTAAATTTCTATATGCCAAAGGTGAAATTGAGGTTACATTTTCAAGAATATTTTTTTCAACAAATTGATTTTTTTTATCAATTATCTCGATTTTTCCCAGAGTGTAGAAAGTGCGTGCCATCGGAATATCTAAATCAACATCACTGTTTAATGTTAAACTGATTTCCTTTTCAACAAATCCAATATATTTAATATGAAGCTTTATCTTCCCAGCTTTTATTTTTGTTAAAATAAATTTCCCGTTTTTGCCTGAGGTAGCACCTATAAAATCGTTATCAATAAATATATTAGCATAAGGCAAAGGTTCTTTTGTTTTAGAATCAAATACATAGCCGGTAATGCTAAATTCTTTTCTTTTTATTTTGGAAATGGCTATTAGATTCCCTTTTTGAAAAGTAATTTTATAAAAACATTTTTTTAAAATTTCTTTAATTGCGGCTTGAAGCGGCTTATTTTTACAAGTGTAATTTGCAATTACCGCTTGCATACTTTCACTGGCAAAAACAAATTGAATATCAAATTCTTTTGATATGGTATTTAACACCTTATGAAGAGGAACTTTTGAAAATTCAAAAGAAACCAAAGTATCTAATTTGCCTTGAGCAAATAATGAAATACCAAAGAATAAAAATAGAATACAATATTTTCTGTGATGCTTAATAAGCATTAATTCCGATTTAAGAATGAAATTATTTTATCTCGGAAATATAATACTTGCCCTTCTTTTTAGTAAGTGAAATATTTAATGCTGATGACAAAGCGGAGTGAATGGTTTCTAAACTTTCATTTCGGAACTCTGCTGTAAGTCTTTTTAATCCTAAACTCTTTTTAAGGAGATAATATTTCACATTAAATCTTTTTTCCAATTTAGCCAAAACATCTCTTAAATACATATTTTTAAATGTTAATGGTTTGCAAAGCCATTCAAGCTCTTTTATGGTAATTATTCTTTCAGGTTTACTAGGAGGATTTTGATTTTCGCATATGCTTACATGATCTTTAGTAACGGTAACAAATTTTTTGTTTTTGTTTCCGAATTCAACTATACCTTCTGTAACCACTAACTTAGTCTTTTTATTTTTTGAATCAACTAAAAACTTTGTGCCAACAACTTTAATAAAAGAATTCTTTGTTTCAATAATAAAGGGGGCTTCACCTTTTTCAACTTCAAAATAGGCTTCTCCATTAAGTTTAATATTACGTTTAGATTTGGTTACATTATACTTTAGCTCGGCATTTATATTCAGAAAAACCACCGAATTATCAGGTAACGTATATTTCTGTACTTGTTCGGTTTGATTTTTAATCAGTTCAAATGAATTTGAAAATAAATCAGTTAAATAGAAAACAGAAGATACAACTAAAAGAATAACTGCCGCTACTTTAATTAACTGTAACAGGATAGAATTATTCTTTGTTTTTTTTATTCCGTTTTGTAATTTCTCCCATTGTGCAGCAACATTGAATTCCGGCTCTTCCGTAATTTCAAAAGTTTCCCAAAGCTTTTTACAATCCAAGTAAATAGTTCGGTTTTTTTCGGAAGATTCTATCCATTTTTGCAATTCAATTAGCTCGGAATCGGAAATATAACCCTCCAATTCTTTATAAATTAATATGTAATAATTTTCTAATTTCAATTTATTTCTCCATTAAACAATACGAAACTATCGGCATTCCCCCCTAACATTTCATACTATTAATCATTCAAATCCTTTTTTAAATATTTTAATTCAACACGTAAAGATTGCAAAGCTTTTCCGATATGACTTTCAACGGTCTTAATTGAAATATTTAATAATTCCGCAATTTCTTTATGTTTTAATTGGTCAAAGCGTGATAAAGTAAAAACTTTTTTTTGCATTTTTGGAAGTTGTGAAACGGCAACAGAAATTTTATCGCCCAAGTCGAAATTTGTTTTTTGCAAATATTTAAAATCTATCGAATCAAAAAAATCTTCATCAACAAAAATCTTTTTCTTGCGGTAATAATCAATTAAAACATTATTTGCGGTTGTATATAAGTAGGCTTTAATGTTTTTAGCTTTATCGAGCGATTTCCTGTTATTCCAAACTTTTAAGTAAACATCTTGCAATAAATCTTCGGCAAGCGTTTTATTGGAAATTCGTTTTAATATAAAGGCAAATATTGCTTTCGAATATTGAACAAATAATTCTTTAAAGAATTCTTCTTCAAGATTAATTGTTTTTTTGTTACTTAATTTCTTCTTCAATCTAATTTCATAAATTTACTTTAACAACAACATCTTTTTTGTAACGGAAAAATCTTGTGCAGTAAATTTATAATAATAAACTCCGCTGGTCAAATTTTCAGCATTAAATTTTACTGAATATTTTCCCGCTGCTTTTTTCTCATTAACAAGAGTAGCAACCAATTGCCCCAATGAATTAAAAACATCAATCTTAACATTGCTTTTTTCCGGTACCGAGTATTTGATTGTAGTAACCGGGTTAAAAGGATTAGGAAAATTTTGTTCAAGTTCAAACTTTTTGGGTAAATTTAATGAATTATTTGTAACACGAACTATGCTTTGTATTGATTTTAAGATTTTCCCATCTTTATCAAACTTTAAAGTTTCCGCTTTAAAATCTACCTCCAAATTAAATATCTGAGTTTGTTGATCATTAAAAACAACAATGGTTGTATCCTTTTCAGCATTAGAGATATTAATTTCAATGGGCATCGTAAAATAAACAGGGTTTGAATTTTGGAGTTGGTCAATCTTTAATTCAACATTCGTCTTGTTTCCCACCAAATAATTGAATTTATAGCTTATTTTATATTTGGGGAAATTCTCGCCGTAAATCCATTCATTAAAAAAGTAATCTAACGATTGTCCGTAAATTTGTTCGGCAACAGACTGAAAATCAGCCGTCTCTACCGAATTATAAGCAAATTCCGGTTTACTTAAATAGGTTTTTAAGATATTGAAAAAATTATCATCACCAACAATATTGCGCAACATAAACAAAACAACCGCCCCTTTTTGGTAACTCCGCGCATAGTAAAAAATATTAGATATCGAAGAAATATCAGTAACATAAATGCTTCCGAAAACACTTAACGCCGCAACTTTTGCTTCATTAATTCTTCCTAAATACCTGGCAACCCCATATTTTTTTTCGTAATATAACGCTTCGGAATAAGTTGCGAAACTTTCATTTAGCCAAATATCATTCCAAGTGGAACAGGTCAATTTATCGCCAAACCACTGATGGGCAAGCTCGTGTACAATTGTTCCCTCATTAAAACGGCCTTCATGAAGAGTTAAAGAGGTAATAGTTTGATGTTCCATGCCCCCACCCCAGTCAAATTGGGCTTGTCCGTATTTTTCTTTTATAAAAGGGTATTCACCGTATAATTCCGTAAAAATTTCTAAACCCGAAATAGCCACATCCAACTCTTCTTTTATACTATTCTGGAAATATCCTTGCAATACATAGTTATCAACCAACATTGAATCAGTTTCCGAGTATTTAAAGTAACTTTTATAATTCACATAATCTGCAATTGCCAAAGAAATTAAATACTGAGCGATAGGATAGCGTTCTTTCCATTTAAATATTAATTTATTCCCGGGAACCAGATACGGACCATCTAAAATTCCGTTTGAGGCCACTGTTAGTCCCATTGGTACCGTAACCCAGATATCACATGAATCAACCTTATCCGCCGGTGTATCTTTACAAGGAAACCAATCGCTTGTTCCATAAGGTTCACTTAAGGTATAAATCCATGGTTTTCCTGTTTTCAGGTTCGTTTTAAAAGTAAAACTTCCGAACCCTATTGATTGGGAGTGTTGAGGCTGACCATGATAATAAATCATTATTTCATAATTTTCGTTTAACATCAAAGTTTTTGATAAAACAATACTTATAACGTTTGAAGAATGTGAATATTGCAATCTGCTTTTATTATTCGTAATTGAATCAACGGTTAGTACACTTGAAAGATCTATGTTTATAGTAGAAAGATTGTTTGTTTTCGAGGAAAATATGATGGTTGTGCAACCGAAAATATTCTCGGCAGAAGGATTAACTTCAATATCAAGCTTATAATATTTTGCGTCAATGTTAGAATCACCCAGGTATAAACTTTTTTGTAAATTCGACAACGGTAATTTATTGGTCGAATTATTAAAATATTTTCCTTGTGCACATAAAACGGCAAAAAATAAAATTACTAAAATGAATATTTTTTTCATATATCTACTCGATTTGTTTATTACATATACGAAACAACTTATAAAAGCTCTAGCATATTAAAATTAATATATTAAAAATATCATGAATTAAGAAAATAATTATCCTTCCACATAAAAAACGAGCAGGAAATACTAGTTATAACTATTCCCCACTCAATATTTATACTCCTTTAGTTGCAAGTTTTTTATACAATATATTTAAGTTAAGCAATTTGCTGGTATTAATTGATAACACTAATAATACAGCAAAATTTGAAGAGTGGCTAAATAACTCTGTTAGCTAATTCCCCGAAGAATTTACTTACCCGTCATCAATCAAAGCCTTAAAAAAGGACAATTAAGTGTAACAATTGTCAAGCGATAACCTAAATTTTTTTTAATGTTAAATAGCTTAAAAGTTATATCAATTAGGCAAATATCTTAATATTATAAAAATTTCATGATAAACAACTAATCTTTTGTTTTATTCTATAAATTTCCCTATGTTTAATTATGCACGTTGGTCTAATTTTAAGACGTAATCTCTTTGGGTTAAAATGCTTTTTTTGCACGTGCCACCAACAAATTAATTTTCTCATGGCGTGTTAGTCTAAATTCTAAGACAGGGGATCTTTGTTCCAAGATGCAAAAACTTTGCACACGCAACCGACAAAACTTCCTAATAAATAACAAAAAAAAATGTGCGTGGGAATGGGCAGTTACATGTTTTTTTAATTTAATAGGAGTTACTCATGAAAAAATTAACACTTAATCTTGAAGAATTAAAAGTAGTTTCGTTTAGCACATCAAAATTAGAAAAAAACAGCAAAGGAACCGTAAGAGGAAATAACATTTCGCATTGCAACCCGCCTGTTTGCGATAGCGATGTAACTTATCCTCCAATTGAATGCAACCTGACCGCACTAGTAAGTTGCAATGGAACTTGTTACAACACTTGCAATGCCACTTGTGAAGAATCTTGCAACGGAACTTGTTACAACACTTGTAATGCTACTTGCGGAGAATCTTGCAACATTTGTCCAACCGAAAATCCAATCGAATGTCCATCGGTTATTCCTCATCATTGCAAAACAACTATAATTCCTCTATAAGAGTAAATTTTAAAAAGCTGTTTCAAAATTTTGGAACAGCTTTTTTTAATCCTTTCAGACTTAAAAACCTACTTTAATATTTTTTAAGTGTTACTTTGCTCACCCTTTATCCTCTCCCAAATAAATGCTCGTCCTCTGCTACTTTTTAACTGCTTCTCTCTTTTCAACGCCTCACTTCTGCTTTCATGCTCTTCCGTATAAATCACCCGCCACGGCTTATACCTTTTTGTGTACTTCGACAAAATACCTTCATTATGCTCAATTATTCTTCTGCACAAATCTTCAGTTTGACCCACATATATTTTATTGTACCTATCCGAATACAAAACATATACTACATATCCTTTCTGATTACCTACTCCCTTATTGCTCATCTTTATACCTAAAACTTATTTGATACAAAAAACCCCAACTACTGTTGGGGTTTTGCTCCACGGGTAAGACTCGAACTTACAACCCTGCGGTTAACAGCCGCATGCTCTACCATTGAGCTACCGTGGAATCAATTAAAATTTAGATTTCAAATTTAAGTGGTTTAGAAATATTTGTCAAGTAATTTTTAAAATTATTTTCAATTGAAAACATTTTTAATTTTTTTTGTGGATATAAAGAATTATTTACTTAAATTTTGTAGGTAAAAATAAGGTTTATTTATAATTAACCAATAAGTTAAAAAATGGAAACAGAACCAGAGTTGGTTGACCCCTTGGAGGGTCGTGAAAAACTTAAAATTATTATCAAAAACAGTCAAATCTTATTAATTTCACTTTTTAGCACTCCTAAAGAAAACCCAATAGAAGCGTCATTTTTATGGTGCACTAATAAACTAAGATTAAATTTTAGTCGAATAAATATAAATAAACAACGGAGAGAAGAATGGATTTAACACACATTGAACATATAGGAATAGCTGTAAAAAGCATAGATGAAGCGAAGAAATACTATGAAGATATTCTTGGCCTGAAATGTTACTCTGTAGAAGAAGTTGCCGACCAAAAGGTAAAGACAGCCTTCTTCAAAATAGGTCAAACAAAACTCGAATTGCTTGAAGCCACAGACGAAACAAGCCCAATTGCAAAATTCATTGAAAAAAAAGGCGAAGGTGTTCATCACATTGCTTTTGCGACACCTGATGTAAAAAAATCTTTAGATGAAGCAGCAGAAAAAGGTATACGATTAATAGATGAAAATCCTAGAGACGGAGCCGAAGGTTTAAAAATAGGCTTCCTTCATCCAAAATCAACAGGAAGTGTATTAACAGAAATTTGTGGAAACAAATAAACGTAAAACAATTAAATAACATTTTATAATAAATTAGTTCTCGTTAGGGAGAGAAAATGGCAATAAATAAAACTATTCAAGAATTAATGGATATGCGCGACAAAGCGCGTTTGGGTGGTGGAGAAAAAAGAATCGAGTCCCAACACAAAAAGGGAAAATTCACTGCTCGAGAAAGAATCGAAATGCTATTAGACGAAGGTAGCTTTGAAGAATTCGATATGTTTGTATCTCATAGATGTATTGATTTCGGTTTGCAAGATCAAACCTATTTGTCTGATGGAGTTGTAACCGGTTACGGTACAATTGATGGCCGATTAGTTTACATTTTTTCGCAAGATTTCACAGTATTTGGCGGATCACTTTCAGAAATGTTTGCGGAAAAAATTTGTAAAGTAATGGATAAAGCAATGAAAGTTGGAGCACCAATTATTGGTATAAACGATTCAGGCGGTGCCCGAATTCAAGAAGGCGTAAAATCTTTAGGAGGATACGCAGATATTTTTCAGCGAAATATTATGGCTTCCGGCGTAATTCCTCAGATTTCTGCTATCTTTGGTCCATGTGCCGGTGGAGCAGTTTATTCACCAGCATTAACCGATTTTAACATTATGACCAAAGGCACAAGTTACATGTTTGTAACAGGACCTAAAGTTGTAAAAACCGTTACGGGTGAAATTGTTACAACCGAAGAATTAGGCGGAGCATCAATTCATTCTTCAAAATCAGGCGTTGCACATTTTGTGGCCGAAGATGAAGAAGAAGGCATTTTATTAATTAGAAAATTGCTTTCGTACCTACCGCAAAATAATTTGGAAGATCCACCAATAGATAATTGCGACGATCCTATAGATAGATTAGATGATTTATTAAACGATATCATTCCTGAAAATCCAAATAAACCATACGACATCAAAGATGTTATTCACTCAATAGTAGATTACAGTGAATTTTTAGAAGTACAAAGAAGTTATGCTCCTAACTTAGTAACAGGCTTTGCTAAATTTAATGGCCATCCGGTTGGCATCGTAGCAAATCAGCCTAATTACTTAGCCGGAGTATTGGATATAAATGCTTCAAGAAAAGGTGCACGTTTCGTAAGATTTTGCGATGCTTTTAATATTCCATTAGTTACATTAGTGGATGTACCCGGATTCTTACCGGGCACTACTCAAGAATATGGCGGTATAATTATTCACGGAGCAAAATTATTATTTGCTTATGGCGAAGCAACTGTACCCAAGATTACAATTATTCTGAGAAAAGCTTACGGTGGAGCATATGATGTGATGAGCTCAAAACATTTGCGCGGAGATATAAATTATGCTTGGCCGGGAGCGGAAATTGCAGTAATGGGTCCTAAAGGAGCAATTGAAGTGCTTTATGCAAAAGAATTAAAAGCTTTTGAATCTGAAGAAGAAAAAACAAAATTCATAGCTGAAAAAGAAATAGAATACAAAGAAAAATTTGCTAATCCGTATATAGCCGCAAAACACGGATACATAGATGATGTAATTGAACCAAGAAATACTCGTTTTCGTGTAATAAGAGCATTACAAATGTTAGCTACTAAAAAGGATGTAAATCCACCTAAAAAACACTCAAATATACCATTATAATGGAGCTATAAAATGTTTTACGCAGCAATTCAAAACGATACACTAAACACAATAGCCCATGCAACAAAGGAAGTAGCTAAGCAAGCAAAAGCTTTTGACAATGTAACTTTTGATTTATCGCTAATAGGTAGTCAAGGTGTTGTTATTTCTTTGGTTGGCTATGTTATTGTGTTTATTGCTTTATTGATTTTGTTTTACTCAATTGCTTTTTTAACTAAAATTCTAAATTTGAATATTAAAAAATTAATTCAAGCAAAAAGTAAAACTGAAAAGACTGAAGTACATTCATCAAGTGAAATTTCGGGAGAAATAGCAACTGCAATAGCAACCGCATTACACTTACATTTTGCCGAAGTTCATGATTTTGAAAATACAGTCTTGACAATTCAAAAAGTACAAAGAACTTATTCACCATGGAGCTCAAAGATCTATGGTTTAAGACAATACCCGAATAAAATAACAAAATCAGTGGAAAAACAATGAAAAAGTTCAAATTTACAATACAAGGTAATAAATACGATGTTGAACTATTGAACATCGAAGATAATATAGCAGAAGTTGAAGTAAACGGTTCAAAATATAAAGTTGAAATTGATAAGGAAATTAAAACTCCTAAAACTCCTAAACTAGTAAGACGCGCTGTTGTTCATTCCGGCGGTGCAGATACTGCTAAAACCGCAAACCCATCTTCTGCCAAAGGAACGGGACATATTAAAGCACCATTACCCGGAACAATTTTATCTGTAAATGCTCGCGTTGGCGATGAAGTTAAAAGCGGCGATTTACTTTTAGTAATGGAAGCTATGAAAATGGAGAATAATATTAATGCCGACAGAGCCGGAAAAATAACCGCAATAAAAGTTAGTCAAGGCGACTCGGTTCTTGAAGGTGATATCTTAGTTGAAATCGGGAGTTAATTAATGGAATTATTTAATGAATTTTGGGATAGTATTGCAATATTCTGGAAATATACAGGATTTGCAAACTTAGAATTTGGCCACATAATAATGATATTGGTTGCTCTTATCTTTATTTACTTGGCTATTGCAAAAGAATATGAACCATTGTTATTAGTTCCAATTGGATTTGGAATTTTAATTGGTAATATTCCTTTTCTTTTAGGAGCAAATCTACAATTAGGTATATATGAACAAGGTAGTGTTCTAAACTATTTATATTATGGTGTACTAAAAGGCATTTATCCACCACTAATTTTTTTGGGAATTGGAGCTATGACGGACTTTTCCGCTCTGCTTTCAAACCCCAAGCTAATGTTACTTGGAGCAGCTGCTCAGGTGGGTATATTTGTTACTTTTATGGCTTCGCTTGCATTCGGATTTAATATAAACGAAGCAGCTGCTATTGGTATTATTGGTGGAGCAGACGGCCCTACAGCTATTTTCTTATCTTCAAAATTAGCCCCCCATTTAATTGGCGCAATTGCTATTGCAGCTTATTCTTATATGGCTCTTGTACCGGTTATTCAACCACCAATTATAAATCTACTTACCTCAAAAAAGGAACGTTTAATGCGAATGAAACCTGCAAGAGCGGTTTCAAAAACCGAAAAAATTGTATTTCCTATTGTAGGTTTACTTTTAACTACATTTATTTCGCCGGGAGGTTTACCGTTATTGGGTATGTTGTTCTTTGGTAATTTATTAAAAGAATCCGGAGTAACCAAGCGATTGGCAGATACAGCGGCCAAGCCGTT
>CAZCBD010000047.1:0-15395 GCA_964496755.1 uncultured Melioribacteraceae bacterium | reverse complement strand
GCTATTATTGAAAAAAATTTATCTTTACTGCTAATAGATTTTTTCAATTTAAGTTCATTTTGCTCAAGTTTCAATAAATACTTGCTAAGTTGTTCTTCATTTCTTTTTCTATTGATTGCTACTGCAACCTGTTCGGAAATGAATGTCAAAATTTGTTCTTCTTCTTTACCAATTTTTTTTGTGCTTTTATAATCCTGAATTACCAACGCACCAATTACCCTCTTGCTAATTTTTAATACAACCCCAATCCAGATTTTTGTACGAGTACCAACAATACTTATTTTTTTTTCATTTTCAAGTTGCTTAATATCATTTTCAGTAAGAATTAGATTCTTACTGTTTTTTATTAAATAGGAAGTAATTCCATCACCAAATTTAATTGGTGATGAGATTTTATCAAATTCGTCGATAAAATACGGAAAAGTTATTTTGGTTTTGGCTTCATTTAATAATGCAACATAAAAGTTTTTAACCGGTATTATTTTTTTTATTTGTTGGTGAACAAATTTAAAAAGCTTGCTTAAATCAGTAAATGTATTTGATGCTTGAGATATTGAAAAAATCACGTCTCTAATTTTTTCGTTTCTTTTCTTTAGAATTAAATCGTTTTCCAGTTTTTTATTGATTTTTATTAATTCTTTTGTTCTATCCTTTATTTTTTGTTCAAGAGTTCGATGAGATTTTTTTAATTCTTCTTCATTATTAAATCGAAGAATAAAAGAAGAGATATTATTTGCAACAAATTTTAATATTGCCAAATCTTCTTTAGTATAAACAATTTCTTCATCATAGCTCTGAAGTACTATTACCCCGAAAATATTATTATCAATAGATAACGGTGCGCCCAGCCAGTATTTAGAATCTGGCCCTATGTAATCAACAAGTTTTTTCTGATATAATTCTTTGTGAACAATTGAATCAGCTAATAAGGGTTTGTTTGTTTTTCTTACATAATTGGTAAGAGATTTATCCAAAGGTTGCGGGTAAAAATCAACAGGATCTTCTTTTTCATCAACAAAATAGGGGAATGAATAAAGTTTGGTTTTTTCGTCGTAAAGCGCCACATAAAAATTCGAAACAGGCAAAATCCTAGATAATGATTTGTGTATTACTTTACATAATCCTTCAAGAGTTTTCGCCGAATGCATTTGATGTGAAATTTGTAAAAGTACCGACTTAACTTTTTCGGGATTATTTTTTTTATTGAAATTCTTTTCAGTCATAATTCATTAATCAAATTTATATAATTTAAAAAAGAATACTCATAATTGAAAGCTAACCATAATATTATATCGAATATATTATTTTTTTGTAAATTTACTACTAAAATTATAAGAGCAAAAAATGTTGAATTATATTTGGTCAGGTTTAATAATTTTGGGTCTTGTTGCAGCTCTTTATTTTGATTTAAACGATCAATTAACGCCTGAATTGCAAAATGATAGGCCTATTGAAATGATTGTTTATCATGGAGAAAACAATTCATTAGCTAAGATTTCAAAGGAAAATCTATCCAAGCACTTTAATTCGGAGTTTAAAAATGATGTTTATTTTAATGCTAAAGACTTTAATGTTAAAAATAATAAAGTTAAAAATATTGAGCTTGAAATAAATAATGATAATAAACTGCTAAAGAAGATTGCAAAAAATTCCGGCAATGAGAATACAATTAATTTTAAAATACAAGGGTTTCAGATTCTTTCGAAAGATACCACTAAGTATTTTATGCTTTTTGAAAAAGTAAATTTTATAAAAATAAAATCCGTTACAAAATCATTATTGAATTATGCTCAAGTTGCCGTAGAAATTTCTATAGGTTTAATTGGGATAATGGCTTTGTGGCTTGGATTGATGAAGATAGCCGAAGATTCCGGTTTGGTAAAGTTAATTGCTAAAATTGTTGCGCCAATTACCAAAAGACTTTTTCCTGACATTCCACACAATCATCCGGCAATTGCTTCAATAATAATGAATATTTCCGCTAATATGCTTGGATTAGGAAATGCTGCCACACCTTTTGGAATTAAAGCAATGGAAGATTTAAATACAATTAACGAAAAAAAGGATACTGCTTCAAATTCTATGTGTACGTTTTTAGCAATAAATACTGCGGGTCTTACACTTATACCGGCTACTGCAATTGCAGTTAGGGTAGCAGCCGGTAGCCTTAATCCTACAATAATAATCGGAACTTCAATATTCGGAGCTTTTTGTGCAACCATTGCAGGTGTGTTTTCTTCGAAAATTCTGGAAAAGTTTACAGATTCCGATTTAACATTGAAACAAAAACTAAAGGCTTCACAAAAAAATATTTTTCTTTTGTTGGGAACATTATTGTTTATAGTTATAACTTTTTTATTTGGGTTTTCTTCGAATTTAAATTCAAATATTTTTGTTTTTTTGAAAATACTAATTAATACAATAAGCTTAATTGCGATTCCAACAATTATTTTCTTCTTTATAATTTTCGGATTAGTTAAAAAAATTAAAATTTATGAATCCTTTGTTGAAGGTGCAAAGGAAGGATTTAATGTGGCTGTAAAAATAATTCCGTTCTTAGTGGCCATGCTTTTTGCGATAGCTGTTTTCAGAGCCGGTGGGGCAATGGAAATTTTTGTAAGCATATTAAAGCCAATTACTGATTTTATTGGTATGCCCTCCGAAGCTTTGCCGATGGCACTTATGCGTCCATTATCAGGTAGCGGTTCACTTGGTATAATGACTGAAATTATTAAACAGCATGGGCCGGATTCCTTTGTTGGGGTTTTAACTTCTACTTTTTTTGGAAGTACCGAAACAACCTTTTATGTTTTAGCCGTTTATTTTGGGGCTGTGAATATTAAAAAAATAAGACATTCATTGGCAGCAGGATTAATTGCCGATATTACCGGTATTTTAGCAGCCTTATTTATTGTTAAACAAATATTAACTTAAAATTATTAAGGTTAAGTAATTAAAAATTAAATTAATAATGAATAAATTATTCGAGGTTTTATGAAAGTTTTTATTACAAGGGAAATTCCAAAGGTAGCCGAACAAAAATTAAAGGATGCCGGATTTGAAATTGAAGTTTATAAAAAAAATAAACCCATTTCTAAAAATGAACTGATTAAATCAGCTAAATATTCGGATGGAATTTTAAGCTTGCTCACAGATAAATTTACCCCGGAAATCATTGACAAACTTCAAAATTGCAAGGTGATTGCAAATTATGCAGTGGGATATAATAATATTGATGTAGAGTATGCAAACGAAAAGGGAATAACAGTTTGCAATACTCCCGATATTCTTACTGATGCAACTGCCGATATAGCTTTAACATTAATATTAGCTTGTGCACGTAGGTTGCCGGAAGGTGAAAAATTAATGCGCCAAAACAAATTTAACGGATGGCAACCCAAGTTATTATTAGGAATGGAATTAAAGGGAAAAACAGTAGGTATTATTGGTGCCGGAAGAATCGGGCAAGCAACTGCAAAAAGATTAAAGGCATTCGGGACAAAAATAATCTATTATAATAGAACCAAAAAAGTTGATTTTGAAAGTGAATTGAATGCAAAAAAAGTTTCATTAAAAAAATTGCTTGCTTCTTCGGATATAATTTCTTTGCATTTACCTTTAACAAATAATACTTTTCATTTGCTTGATAAAACTCTCTTATCTTTAATGAAACCAACCACTATTTTGATTAATACTGCCAGAGGCGAGATTGTTGATGAAAATGAATTAATTAAAATGCTAAAAGCAAAAAAAATATTTTCCGCAGGTTTTGATGTTTATGAAAACGAACCGAATATTAATCCTCAATTGTTGAAATTAGACAATGTTGTTTTACTTCCGCACTTGGGTAGCGCAACTTTTGAAACCAGAGATGCTATGGCAGAATTGGCCGCGGAAAATATTATAAGGGTATTAAAAAATAAAAAAGCAAAAACACCTGTTGGAATTTTAGCAAAAACCAAGAAATAATAAAATTCTATTTTTTTGTTGCATTTTTATTTTTCAAATATTATTATGGGCTAACGGCAAATAGTTAGGGCTTGCCCGGAAGGATTAGACCCAAGAAAATTGTTATAGATGCTTTGCAATATATGCAAAGTGAAAAACAATAATCACAAATAAGGAGGACAGTCATGTCAAAAAGAGAAATATCAAAAGAAAGTCATGAAAAACCCCAAATCGAGTTATTCATGTATTCCTTGCATCAAGAATTTCCGGAAGGAGTTTCGCATGATAGTTTTATCAAAAGAAATATTGATTCCAGAGAAATCTTAACAGAAGCAGGCGATCTTTTAAAATATCAACGAATTAGAGATGATGAATTTTTAAGAAAAGCAAATGATTGGCCAGCCCAATGGTTACACGCAAAATGGGTTACCGATCACACAAAAGCCATCACCGGAATATTCGAACATCCGGAAGCAGACCCTATTCTACTTGCTCTTACACGAGAAGAAGATTTTGGAGGCATTATCTACGATCCATTTAGCGATAAAGTGTATAAAGTAAATGAAAGTGGTTTAGAACTTTTTAGGGAAATTCAATCTACTTTAAAAAGAAAAGAAAAAGTTAAAGAATTTAAAAGCAGAATTTTTAAACGCGAAGATACTAACGAATTTATTTCATTCTTACGCGGGGCCGGATTATGGATCCATTAAAATCAATTACTCCAACATTAAAATCCCCCTTTGTTGTTTGTATGTGGATTGCAGATACATGTAATCTGAATTGTAAATATTGTTATGCAATGCCTTTCAAAGGCACTTTAATGCAGGAAGATAGAATGTTGAAACTTGCAGATGAAATTATTGAAATGGATGTTTTCGATGTTACTCTGGCCGGTGGCGAACCGTTTCTAAATCCAGGAATTTACAAATTAATTGAAAGATTTTTGAAAAGTGGAATTAATTTGGGTGTTTTATCGAATGGAACTTTATTTAGTGAAGATACAATTCAAAAATTATTATCTGTTGTTAAGGGCTACGATAATTTTCTACTACAAATTTCACTAGACGGCTTGTATCCGGAAACACATGACAAAACCCGTGGCAAAGGCAATCTTGTGATTGAAAATCTAAATCGTCTGTGCGAAAAAACTAATATTCGCTTGCAAATTGCTACTGTTTTAAATACTCATAACATAAGCGAAATATATGATTTAATCGATACATATTATCCGCGAGTAAAAAGATTTCATTTGATGAATCTTCAACGAACCGACCAGTCTCTAAAGTATGACGACATGTTTATAAGTGAAGATGAAAATAAAAAATTTTGGCAAGCACTTGAAAATCATATGAAAAAAATGCCAAAAGATATTCTGATTACCGGATTGAATATTATGCGTCTGATGCATAGAATGGAAGATGATCCCGAAAAATTTAATCCGGGTTCCACTTTTAATTGTGCAAGTTGTACGGCCGGTGTAACTCATGTGGAAATAACTTCTGATTTTGATGTAATCGGATGCGACATTGCAAAAGAGTTTACATGGATGGGCAATGTGAAAAATTCCTCTTTGAAGAAAGTTTGGTTTTCCGAACAAGCTGATAAGATCAGAGCTTATCCTTTCCCTGCATGCTATTTAATTAAAGACCCTAAAGGTAATTGTTTAGCAGAGCAGTATTTAAATAAAGATATTTATTTAAAATACTCCGAAGCTTAATAGTTACTAAAAAAAATAATCAAGCTACTTGGGTTTTTATTCCAAGTAGCTTTTTTTATTTTAAAATTCACAAATAAATAGTTTCTATGCATAGATTGAAATCAATATTGTTTCCGAAAGAAAATCGCAAACTTAAATTCAAGCGGTGGGTTAAAATTATAATTAGAACCCTTCACTTAATTGGTTTTTTCGGTATTAGCGGTAAATTTATTTACCATTCGGCAAATCATGAATGGCAATTTTGGTGGGGATTAACAATGTTGTCAGGTGTTTTATTTGTGGGACTTGAAATTTGGTCAAACGGAATTTGGTTAATTCAATTACGTGGCTTGGCTATTACTCTAAAACTTTTTTTCATACTTTTAATATATTTTTTCCCTGATTACTCTGTTTTCTTATTAATTACCGTAATTATTATTTCCGGTATTATTTCGCATGCTCCGGGAGATATTCGATATTACTCGTTATTTCATAAAAAAAGACTTGATACTTTAAATGATGCAAAACGAATTTTTTAGAAAACAGAACAGGAAAATATTCCGGACAGGAAAATATTCCGGAATTTAATCTACGGCAGGTAGCATCGAAAGAAACGCATTTAAAATAAAACAGCCCGCATTGCACGGGCCTGAAATAAATAAAGAATTGGAACGAGTTATGAACGAGAATTTCAATACAAAAGTAAAAAAAATTTTTTTTATTTCAAAGAAAAAAGTATAAAAATTATTAAAAAATAAGGGTATACCGCAAAATATTCTCATAAAATAATCATTATAAATAAAACTAACTAAATAAATAAAAATTATAAACATATTTATGCCAAATAATGAATAAATTAAATAAATAAACCATAAAATTTTTCTTAAATTTAAATAACACATAATTTTGGGGGAAAAATGAAAATAAAACTATTTGTTTTGTTATTAATTGTTTATGCATCCGCTAGCTTAGCATGCACAAATTTAATTGTAACAAAAGGAGCATCAAAAGATGGATCCGTTATTATTACTTATACTTGTGATGGAGAATTTCATCCTACATTAGGTCTTTTGCCTGCAAAGGATTATCCTGAAAATGATTCTCTTGAAATCAGAGGCTGGAACGGTAAACTAAAAGGAAAAATTCACCAAGTGAGACATACTTACAAAGTAGTGAAATTAATGAATGAACACCAAGTAACTATAGCTGAAACTACTTTTGACGGTAGATTGGAATTACAAAACAAAAATGGACTAATTCATTATTGGAAATTAATGCAACTTGCATTGCAACGTGCCAAAACCGCAAAAGAAGCCATAAAAGTTATGACCGATTTGGTTGAACAATATGGCTATGCTTCCACAGGTGAGTCTTTTTCGATAGGCGATAAGAATGAAGCTTGGATTTTAGAAATGATAGGGAGAGGCCCCGATAAAAAAGGTGCTGTTTGGGTTGCAGTTAAAATTCCCGACGGATATATTTCAGCCCACGCCAACAAAGCCAGAATAGGGAATTTCCCGTTAAATGATCCGGAAAATTGTTTGTATTCAAAAGATGTTATTTCTCTAGCAATTAAAAAGGGATATTATAATCCGGAAAAAGACGGAGATTTTAGCTTTTGTGAAGCATATTGCCCCTCAACTCCTAAAAACAAAAGATATGCCGAAGCAAGAGTTTGGAGCCTTTTCAGAAGAGCAGCTCCATCACTGAACCTTTCCTCAGATTATCACAGAGGAATTAAAGGGGCCGAAAGATATCCGCTTTTTATTAAGCCCGACAAAAAAATATCTGTTGAAGATGTGTTTTCATTGATGAGGGACCATTATGAAGGAACCGATTTTGATATGACGAAGGGTGTTGACGCAGGTCCGTATAATTGCCCGGTTCGTTATCGCCCCATGAATTGGAAAATAAACGGGAAAGAATACGCATGGGAAAGACCCATTTCAACGCAACAAACAGGTTTTTCACTGGTCGGACAAATGAGAAATTGGTTGCCAAACGAAGTTGGCGGTTTATTATGGTATGGCGTAGATGATACATATTTCACTTGCTATATACCGCTTTATTGTTCCATATCAGATGTACCCGAATCATATACTCGGGGCAGAATGAACAAATTTTCATGGGATTCAGCTTGGTGGGTCTTTAATTTTGTTTCTAATTTTGCAAATTTACGATATTCGGATATGAAAATTGATATCCAAAAAGTGCAAAAAAGTATTGAAGGGAAATTTTTAAGATTCCAACCGGAAGTTGAAAAAACCGCAATTTCTATGTTAAACAAAGATAAAGCTTTAGCTATTGATTTTTTGACTGATTATTCTGTTTTGCACGGAGAAGATGTTGTAAAAAAATGGAAAGATTTGGGAGAATATCTAATTAGAAAATATAACGATGGATATGTGCAAAATGAAAGAGGATATCCGCATCAGAAAGGATATTCCGAAAATTGGTTGAAAAAAGTTTTAAAAGAAAAACCGAAGAAATTTCTTTTACCAAAAAAGAAAAAAACAATTCCCGAAACAAGATTAATTGATTAATATTTGCCGCTTTTAAAGCGGCTTTTTAATATAAAAATTATTAAATAGGATTAAAAAACGAGGAATATTAATTTTGCATCATAAAATGTTATTTATTATCTTTGTATAAATTGTAACCACAAAAAGGCTGAATATGAAATTAATCAAACCAAAAAAACTCAAAAAAGGGGATGTGATTGGTTTAATTGCACCTGCTTCCAGTGTTGTGGATGAAGTATCGTTGAATAACGGAATTTCTTATTTTGAATCATTGGGCTATAATGTTGAAATCGGGAAAAATGTGAAATTGCAGAAAGGCTATTTAGCCGGAACTGATGAAGAGCGGTTAGCCGACTTGCACGAAATGTTTTCAAATAAGAATGTAAATGCGATTTTTGCCATACGCGGAGGATATGGTTCCGGTAGATTACTTGATAAAATTAATTATTCGTTGATAAAACGAAATCCTAAAATTTTTGTGGGTTACAGCGATATTACGGCATTGCAAATGGCTATTCTTAAAAAAACCGGTTTGGTTACATTTACCGGACCAATGCCGGGCGTGGATTATGAAAATCAAATGAATGAAAATACAGAAGAAACATTTTGGAAAACTATTACAAATTCAAAAAAAATAGGGAAACTAAGTAATCCTACTGACGATAAATTCTATATTCTTGCAAAAGGAAGAGCAGAAGGTAAAATAGTTGGCGGTAATCTTTCTATGCTTCTTTCGTTGGCTGGCACAGAATATTTTCCGGATTTAAAAAATTCAATCATGGTTTTGGAGGAAATTGCCGAAGCACCCTACAGAATTGATAGAATGTTTAATCAACTTAGGTTAATGAAAGCCATTAATAACATAAGCGGTTTAATTTTAGGAAGATTCTTGAATTGTTATGAACCGGATTCTTCGAAACCTTCTTTAACATTAAATGAAGTAATTACCGACTATTGGCAGAATGTTAAATTTCCTGTGTTTTATAACTTTGTACATGGGCACGTTAAGGATTCTATTACCTTACCTTTTGGACTAAATGCGAAATTAAACACTACAAAATGTTTTATTGAAATCACAGAAAATGCAGTTGAATAAATAAAATCACGCAAATAAAATATATTGTACTGCAATTAAATCCCACAAATCCGTGGGATTTTTTTTATTATTCAAAAACTTGATTCCAATCAAGTTTTATTTGCCGCGTAAATATTATTTTATTGCTGAAAAACAAATTATAAAGTTCTCGAAAATGATGAAAATAATTCTAAAAAAATTCTAACATTTAAGAAAAAAAATAAAATGAATTGAAATTGGAATAAAAGAGAACTAAAAATTTGGCATTTTAATTGAATTAATGTAACCCTTAAAAAAGAAAGGTGTAATATGGAATTTATAAACGAAGAATATATTGCTTCTCTGCTTAAAGATGAAAAGTTAAATGATGCAAAATTTCAGCGCGAAGTAATTGAAAAAGCAAAACTTGCAAAAGGCCTAACTTTGCAAGAAAGTGCAGCTTTGTTAAATATTAATGATTCTGAAATTCTGGATGAGATGTTTCATGCGGCAAAAGCCGTAAAAGAAAGAATATATGGAAATCGGTTAGTTATTTTTGCCCCTCTTTATATTACAAACAAATGCGTGAATAATTGTTTGTATTGTGCATTTCGCAGGGATAACAAGGAATTACTCAGAGTAACTTTAAATCTGAATGAAATTGAACAAGAAACCAAATGTTTAATAGAACAAGGACATAAAAGAGTTTTATTAGTTGCCGGCGAACATCCCAAAGAATCAGCAGTTGATTTTGTTGGTGAATGCGTTAAAAGAATTTATAGTATTAACATTAATGGTGGAAATATTAGAAGAATTAACGTAAACACTGCTCCACTTTCGGTTGAAGAATTTAAACGATTAAAAAGTTATGAAATCGGCACCTATCAATGCTTTCAAGAAACATATCATTATGAAACTTACAAAACCATGCACCCAACAGGTCCTAAAAGTGATTATGAATTTAGATTATACGCAATGGATAGAGCCATAGAAGCCGGAATTGATGATGTTGGAATTGGTGCTTTATTCGGTTTAACCGATTATAGATTTGAAACTTTAGCCTTATTAAGCCACGCTTTTTATTTGGATGAAAAATTTAACATTGGTCCGCATACAATGTCGGTTCCAAGATTAGAGCCCGCTTTAAATGCTCCGGCGGCAATGAAACCACCTTTTGCAGTTGATGACGATGCATTTAAAAAATTAGTGGCAACAATTAGATTGGCTGTTCCTTATACAGGAATAATTTTATCTACCCGCGAAAAACCCGAAATAAGAAGGGAACTGTTTGAACTTGGAATTTCTCAGATTAGTGCCGGAAGCCGCACTTCGCCCGGTGCTTATAAAGAATCGCAGGAATCTATGAGCGAACATGAAATGGAACAATTTCAATTAGGCGATCACAGATCTTTAGATGAAGTGATTAAAGATTGTTGTGAATTGGGCTATTTGCCAAGTTTTTGTACTGCTTGTTATCGCTCGGAAAGAACAGGCGAAAGATTTATGGAACTTGCAAAATCAGGTAACATCGGAAAACTTTGTCAGCCTAATGCAATGGCTACTTTTCAAGAGTATCTGAATGATTTTGCTTCCAAAGAAACCAAAGAAGCTGCCGAAAAAGCTTTATCGGAGTTTATTAAGGATACAGACGAAGTTACGGCAAAGAAAATAAATAAAATGATTAAGCGTGTTAACGACGGCGAAAGAGACGTTTTTTTCTAAAAATATAATGATAGATGAAATTTTAAATAAAAAGAAAGAGTTTTCTAAAGAAGATATTTTGTTTTTATTAAAGCTTACCGATAAGAAAGAAATCGGTAAGCTTTTTAATAAAGCTTTGCAAATCAAAAAAAAATTTTTTGAAGAAAAAATTTACATGCAAGGCGTAATCCAATTCTCAAATTATTGCGAAAAAGATTGTTCTTTTTGTGGTATTTCTGCAAATAGTGAAGTAGATCGTTTTAGAATGAATCCCGAGGATATTTTGAGTTCTGCAAAGGAAATAATTAAAAACGGTATTACATCAATTGTTTTGCAATCGGGCGAAGATTTATATTACGACACTGATATGATTTCCTATTTAATTTATTCAATTAAACAAATTTCTAATGTTTCCGTTACTTTAAATCTTGGCGAACGTGATTTTAAAGAATATGAAGCTTGGAAAATTGTGGGGGCAGATTCTTATTTTATGAAGTTTGAAACCTCCAATAAAAAATTATATCAATCGTTTCAAAAAAAATCTACTTTTGAAAAACGTCTTAAACACTTTGAAGTGCTAAAAGAAATTGGTTATAAAATTGGCTCAGGCAATCTGATAGGTTTGCCCGAGCAGACTTTGGAAGATTTAGCCGATGATTTGATTTTTGCTAAGAATCTTAATCCCGACTTTTTAACATTTACACCTTTTGTGCCTTCCTTGGATTTTAAAAACAATGCTCCTAAAGTTGATAACTATGTTTTAAAATCAATTGCAATTTCAAGAATAATTTTTCCCGATAAATATATTATTTCTTCATCTGCAATGGATGAAACTAAGAATCTTTCCCGAGAAAAGGGCTTTAAATGCGGTGCCAATGCTGTTATGGCTAATTTTACCCCCTCAAATTACAGAGAAAAATATGTGGTTTATCCACATTCTTCAAAAAACAATTTTGATCCGCCACATTTAATGGCTTTTCTGAAAAAAAGAATAGAAAGCGACGGATTGAAAATAATAACCAAATAGTAAGACTTAAATTATAACCTTTTTAGTTTACTAAAGTCTAATACACAAAAATGAAACAAATATCGAAAATACTTGTATCACTTTTCTTTTAATTATTAATAAATTATGTTTAAGTATTAGATTAAATTTATTAGGAAAAAATTATGGGTTTAAATTCACGAGATTATTACAGGCCAAGCGGATTTGGTGGCTTCAGTATGTTTCCCAATGTTATAAAAAATTTACTTTTAATAAACGCCTTTGTGTTTTTGGTTCAAGTAATGGGTGAACGAATTCCTTTCGGCGAAGTAACGCTATCTCATTTTTTAAATAATTATTTTGCTTTGCATCCCATTGGTTCCGATATCTTGGGGCGTTCTTATGGTTTTCAGATTTGGCAACTTATCACTTATCAATTTATGCACGGAGGTTTTGGGCATATTTTATTTAACATGTTTGCACTTTGGATGTTTGGAATGGAATTAGCAAATTTAATGGGCGATAAAAAGTTTTTAATTTTTTATTTAGTTAGTGGTATTGGTGGTGGATTAGCTCAAGCATTGTTAGGACCTTTATCGTTAACCATCGGAGCCTCTGCTGCTGTGTTCGGATTACTTTTAGCTTATGGAATATTTTTTCCGAATAGAACAATTTATTTTTATTTTGTTATTCCAATTAAAGCAAGAACATTTGTTTTTATTATGATGGCTTTGGAATTTTTTATGATTGGTAGTGCTGATATTGTTGCACATCTTGCTCATTTTGGCGGTGCGGTTACCGCGTTTATTTTTCTGATGCTTGATAAATCTTTTGTTTTCGATTTAAAAAATCTAATTAATAGAAAAATGAAATTTGATTTTAATTTCTCAGAACGAAAATCAAAAAATTTTAATTTTAGAAAACCCTCATTTTCAAATCAAAAAAAGGATGTTAAAGAAGCTGAGTTTTATGAAATAAATTCTAACCGCAATAATCTTGAAATAACTCAGGAAGAAATTGATAGAATTTTAGACAAAATCAGTAAGTCAGGTTACCAAAATCTTACTGATAAAGAAAAGAAAATTTTATTTGAAGCGAGCAAACAAAAATGAAAATGAAAATATTTTTTCTTTCTATTTTTCTTTTCATTACCGCTTGTGGCAATGAAATTTCCACCGAGGATACTGCAAAAATTTATGTGCAATTAAAAATACTGAAAATGAATATTGCTGATTCCGCAAAATATGAGGAACAAAAAAAAATAGTTTTGAAGAAATTTAAAACCGATTTTAATTCATATACAAAAAAATTAAAAGAAATTGAAAGCATTTCGGATGAGTGGGATTTCTTTTTTAATTTTGCAAAAAATTATTCCGATACCTTAGAAAAAAAATACAATTACGATCCGGAAAAACCAATGCCTATAATTTTTAATTAGCAACTGTTGTTTTTCTTTTTGCTAATACAATACGGATATACGAATAACTCACATTTTCTCTGAATGCTTTTTTTATCTCCTTAATATTTTCAAATCCATCGTCTATTATATTCGAAATTTCCGTAATTATTTTTTTAGGAATTAAATTTGAAATATCTAAATCAGGTTTAAATTCAATCAAAGTTTCAATTTGAACTGATAAAATTGCTTCGTTTAATTTTGTTAATCTTGCAATTTCCGATAGAGTATAACCTTTCTCAATTAAACTTAGAACCTCAATCAAGTTGCCGGGAATATTCGATGTTTGAAATATTTTCGAATTAAAATTATTTATAATTGAAAGAATTTCTTCACCTATTTTTATGAATCGCCGTTCATTAAATCCTTTAATTAAAAGTAACGATTCTTTTGAAGTAGGCTTCTTATTAGAAATTTCCATTAAAATTTCATCGGAACAAATCAGATTTGGAGTTTGATTAAATTTTTTTGCTATTTCCTTTCTTACTTTCCGTAATTCATTAAATAAAGCTAATTGTAATTGATAACTGTTTTCTTTTTTTTTGTCAGATTCAATTCTTAAAAAATTATTTTTCATTTTTTCAGATAAATAAACTGAATCGTTGGAAATATTTATTGAACCTTTCGTAGTTAAAGCATCCAAAGCATCAAATATTTCGATGGCGGAATTATTTATTAACATTCCGAATGTTGAAATATTTAAAGCCAATTCATGAGGTTTGCCGAGCAAGATATCGGTAATTTTTTTCGTTGTTGGTTTTTCGTTAAGTTCAAATATAGTTTGTAAAATTAATTCTTGAATGTATTCGGTTAAATCCGAATTATTAGTTTCAGAGCAATTATCACAATTACCACATGAATAATTTTTGTTTGATTCGCCAAAGTATTTTAAAATAAAATCAAACCTGCAATTTGATGTTTCAATAAATTGTAACATCGAATCAAGTTTTTTTAATGAATTTTTATATTGCTCTTCAATTTCCGAAAAATTGAAAACTAAGTTGGAATCAGATACTCTTTCCGTCAATAATTCTATAGTGGGAGAATTATAAGGTTGAATAAAATCAATAATTCCGGCAGTATGTAGATTTGTTAAAATAAATTTTATGTCTTCTTCGGAAACAGATAATTCCTTTGCTAAGTTTGCAATATTTAAGTTTTGTGGAGCACGAAATACGCTTGATGAAAATTTGCGAAGTATTGAAATCAGTAAATCCTGCGTGATTGCAGAAGAAATTGATTTCATGTAAGTTCTCATTTTTTCTTGTTCAAGTAAAATTTGAATTTTTGAATACTGAAAATATTCCGAATTGAATGTTAAATATCCTGCTGATTCCAGTACTCTTAGGGCAGTATGAACATGGGGTTTTGAAATTTCTTTCAAATTTAAAATATTCAATAGTTGATTATTTAATGGTATTCTTTTTTTTGAGTTGCTCCCAATAGGAATTTCTCCGAAATTACAAATCAAATTATAAACGGTTTTAATTTTTTCTTTATCCGGATAAGCGTTTGAAATAAAAAATTCTTGCAAATGCTTATCATTTGGCTGATAAAGTAAAAGTACATCCGACCTTAAAGTGTCTCTTCCGGCTCTGCCGATTTCTTGATAATAACTTTCTATTGAACCGGGCATATTGTAATGAACAATTGTGCGGATATCCTTTTTATCTATTCCCATTCCAAATGCATTTGTAGCAACAATTACATTTATTCTATCATTTATAAAATCATCTTGAATTATTTTTCGTTGATTGGAATTAAGTCCTGCATGATAAAATATTGCATTTAATTTGTGCAAAGTTAAAAACTCAGCTACTTCTTCAGCATTTTTTCTTGTGGAAACATAAACAATAGCAGGTGTTTTATGAGTTTTTAAAAACTTTAAGGTTTCACTTTTTTTTTGATTTGTTTTTAAAACCGATATACATAAATTCTCTCTCTCAAAACCGCACACAAAAACTTTTGGATTGGGAATGTTTAATTGTAAAATAATATTTGGACCCCAATTTATGCCAATTTGAAATAAAAAA
>CAZCBD010000046.1:0-15520 GCA_964496755.1 uncultured Melioribacteraceae bacterium | reverse complement strand
CGTAATAGCGACTTTAATTGCAATTATTTTTTATACTGTTCCGCAATCGAAAATTGATTTTTTGCCGATTATTGCTTTACAATTAATTAGAGCAGCAAGCCTATTCATAGCGATGTATCTGCTGTTTGAAAAAATATTTAAAATGAAAATATACACGAAAATACTTGTCGGCTTACTTTTGGGTGCTGTGGCCGGGATATTTTTTAAAGAGGCAATTGCAGAAGTGAAACCGGTTGGTGATGCTTTTATCAGAATGATTAGAATGATTATCATTCCACTTGTATTTGCATCGTTATTAATTGGTGCTGCCAGTATGAATCCACAGAAAATGGGTAGGGTTGGAATGAAAACATTAGCCTATTATTTGCTTTATACTGCTTGTGCTATTGCAATAGGTCTTTTACTTGCAAATATTTTTCAACCCGGAACAGGATTACCTGAAGATGTTACAAAAGATTTATTGAAAAATTTTAGTGAACAAGGAGCAAAGGTTTCAGGATTAGCAAAACAGGCAAATCCGATTGAAATTCTGTTGCAAATCATTCCAACAAACTTTTTTGAAAGTTTAGCGCAAGGCAAATTATTACCGATTATCTTTTTTTCAATCTTTACCGGCATTGCATTAACAATGTTACCCAAAGAAAAATCCGAAACCATATTAAATTTTTTTGACGGATTAAATGATGCAATGATAAAAATTGTACATATTGTAATTAAAATTGCACCGTATGGTGTATTTGCCCTAATTGCGGCAGTTGTAGCTAATTTTGGTACTGATATTCTTTTTTCATTATTAAATTATACAGTAATTACCATTATAGGGTTGTTGCTTTTAAACTTTACTTATCCTCCGGTTGTAAAACTTTTTTCCGGTTTGCCGATGGGAAGATTTTTGAAAGATATCAGAGCACCTCAACTTATTGCTTTTAGTACAAGTTCAAGTTCGGCTACCTTGCCTGTAACAATTGAAACGTGCGAAAAGAAATTCGGTGTTCCCAATGATATTGCAAGTTTTGTACTTCCGCTCGGTGCAACAGTTAATATGAATGGAACCGCTTTGTATCACGGTGTATCGGCTCTTTTTATTGCACAAGTTTTTGGAATAGATTTAAGCATAGCCGATCAATTAATGATTGTGATGACCTCAACACTTGCTTCTATAGGAACGGCAGGGGCCCCGATGGCTGGTGTTTTAATGTTGGTAATTGTTTTGGAACAAGTGGGTATTCCAACCGAAGGTATTGCTTTAATTTTTGGTGTTGAAAGAATATTGGATATGTTTCGTACAACTATAAATATTACCGGCGATGCTTCAGCAGCGGTTATAATTGCTGCTTCCGAAAACGAATTAAACATTCCTGAAATAGATAATGATGATGAGATATGAAAAATAATCTTAAATGGCTGATTATAATTTTATTACCGGCATTATTAATTTATATTAAGCTTAATACAAATTTTATTCCCGATAAATTGATTAATAATGATTTCGGTTTGTGGTCGATTTTACCTGCATTTGTAACCCTATTTTTGTGTTTTAAAACAAAAGAAGTTGTTACTTCTTTATTTGTTGGAATTATCTTAGGCGGAATTATTTCCGGCAAATTTAATATTATTAATGAATTCATAATTCCTGCAGTTGGAAGCGAAAAGTATGGGAAAATACTTGTTGTTTATTTATGGGGACTTGGTGGACTGATTGGAATTTGGGGAAAAACCGGTGGTGCAAAATTCTTTGCAAAGTGGGCCGGAAATAAAATGGCAAAAACAAGAATAAGAACAAAACTTTTTGCCTATCTTTTGGGTACATTGTTTCATCAAGGCGGTACCATTAGTACAATTCTGGCAGGCTCTACCGTTAAACCCGTTGCCGATGAAAGAAATGTTAGTCACGAAGAATTATCTTATATAATAGATTCAACCGCTTCACCAATTGCAACCATTATTCCATTTAATGCATGGCCAATTTATATCGGAAGCTTGATTGTTGGCACAACTCCGCTTTTTAAAGATCTGGATTTTAGTAACCTGTATTTGTTTTCTGCTATTCCATTCAATTTTTATTCGTGGATTGCAATACTTTTCACGTTTTTGGTGAGTATTGAAAAAATGCCTTGGTACGGAAAAAAAATGAAAGCGGCAATCGAGAGAGTTAAAACAACGGGGAAACTGGATAGAGACGGTTCGCAACCTTTAGTTTCAAAAGAACTAACCGAATCGGAAACCGCAAAAGGGTATAACCCTTCGCTAGGAGATTTTTTTCTGCCTATCATTACTTTATTGAGTGTAGCTATTGTACCGTATTTCTTATCGGGCAAATTATATATTGAAATTGCATTTATTGCATCTGTGATTTCTGCGATGATTTTGGCGCGTGCAAAAGGAATGAATTTAAAAGAAATTATTGAGGGATTTATTGATGGTTGCAAGGGCGTAACAATTGGTGCTATTATTATTGGACTTGCAGTTACGCTTGGAAATGTGAGTGCGGAATTAGGAACGGCAAATTTTATTATTCGAACTACAAGCGGATTAATAATTCCTTTCTTGTTACCGGCGATTTTTCAATTTATAACAATGTTTATTTCTTTTTCGGTTGGTACTTCGCTCGGGACATATGCAGTAGTGTTTCCCATTGCAATGCCCTTGGCTTATGCAATTAATCCCGATCCAATGTTCACCATGCTGTGTTTTGCAGCTGTTACCGGCGGTTCTGTTTATGGTGATAACTGTTCCCCGATTTCGGATACAACAATTTTATCTGCTGTTGCTACCGGTACGGACTTAATGGATCATGTTTTAACGCAATTGCCCTTGGCAACACTTGCAGCCATTTTATCTGCAATTTTATATACGATTATTACTTTATTTGTACTTTAAATTTTTTGTTTATTAATTAAAATTTGGATAAAATAAATGGCTTTGATAAAAAAGAATATTGCAATACTTGGCTCAGGCAATATTGGTACTGCTCTTGCAGAAGGTATTATAAGTAACAGAGTTGCTAAAATTAATAATCTTGTTTTAACCAGAAGAAATAAAAAGAAACTGAAAATTCTTTGCGAAAAAGGATTTAATGCAATTTCTAATAATTTAGAAGCGGTTTCTAATGCGGATATTATTTTGCTTACGGTTACTCCTCAAAATCTAAATGTACTTTTAGAGGAAATTAAAAATAGTTTAACCTCAAAACAGATTATTATTTCGGTAATTCCCGGAGTTTCAATAAAACAAATAAAAGAGAAATTAGGGAATAAAAATACCGTAATCAGAGTAATGCCGAACACAGCAATTGCAATTGGTGAGTCAATGACTTGCATTGCTACTGACGATAACGGAAGCAAAGCTTTTGAAATCACCGAAAAAATATTCAATACCGTAGGTAAAACAATTAGAATTCCTGAAGAATTAATGAGTCCGGCAACCGCCTTGTGTGCTTGTGGTACAGCTTTTTTCTTACGAGCAATTAGAGCAGCATCTCAAGGTGGTATTGAAATTGGTTTCCATTCCGAGGAAGCACTTCTAATGGCTGCACAAACAGCAAAAGGTGCTGCGGCAATGTTGCTAAAAGAAGAAAAACATCCGGAACGTGAAATTGATAAAGTAACTACTCCGCAAGGAATCACAATTGCCGGATTAAATCAAATGGAACATTTTGGATTCAGTTCGTCAATGATCAAAGGAATTGTAACCGCAGCCGAAAAAGCTGAAAAAATTTATTCTTCCGAAAAATAAATTAGGATGCTTTAAGGTTGAATAAAAAAATTCTAAATCTTGCTATTCCAAATATATTAAGTAATCTTTCAATCCCTCTTTTAAGTTCAATTGATACTGCTGTAGTGGGGCATTTAGATAAGGTTTATTATTTAGGTGCAATTGCTGTGGGCAGTATGATTTTCAGTACGATATATTGGGCATTCGGATTTCTTAGAATGGGTACTACCGGATTTACAGCACAAGCAAAAGGCAAAAAAGATAAAACAGAACAAATTACAATTTTTATTCGAGCAATAATTATTTCGTTATTGGTAGCTTTTATTTTATTATTGTTTAAAAATGTTATTTCCGAAATTGCCTTTAGTTTAATTTCCGGTTCCGAAAATGTAGAGTATTATGCAGAGAGTTATTTTCAAATTCGTATTTGGGCGGCGCCGGCAACATTGGCTTTGTATGTTTTCCAAGGCTGGTTTATAGGAATGCAAAATGCAAAATACCCAATGGTGGTAGCAGTTTTGGGCAATCTGCTGAATATAGGGTTTAACTTATTCTTCGTATACGTATTAAATATGAACTCCGATGGTGTTGCCCTTGGCACCGTAGCTGCACAGTATATCTCATTACTAATTGCTGGTTTGCTGTTTTTAAAAAAGTATAAAAATTTACTGAAAAATTTTTCTGCTGATGGTTTAAAAAACTATGCCGAGTTTAAAAAGTTTTTTAAACTTAATACAAATATTTTTATTAGAACCGTGGCCTTAATAAGTGTTCTAAGTTATTTTACAGCAGTATCGGCAAATTATGGAGATAACATTGTTGCCGCAAACACAATACTATTGCAATTATGGATGATTGTGGCTTATGGAATAGATGGCTTTGCCTTTGCAGCCGAAAGCTTGGTTGGCAATTATTTCGGCGAAAAAAATCTTCCGAAATTAAAACTTGTAATTAAATATTGTTTTTATTGGGGATTATCTTCAGCCGTTGTAATTAGTTTTATTTACTTTTTCTTTGAGCAAAGCTTAATTATGTTTTACACCAATATTCCAAAAGTTATTGAATTGGCAAAAGTATATTACAAATGGATTGTTATTGCACCAATAATAAATAGTGTTTGTTTTATTTTTGACGGTATATTTGTGGGTGCAACTGCTGGCAAGGCAATGCGAAATTCCGTTTTAATTAGTTCAGTCTTAATATTTTTCCCCTCGTACTACCTACTAAATACTGAATACGGCAATACGGCATTATGGTTTTCATTAACTCTGTGGATGATTTCAAGAGGGGGATTATTATTTCTAATGCTGAAAAAACATATTTACGAACAGTAGAATTACGATAAAAAGAATTTTTAAAATTTGGAATTTCAAAGATATAGTTTTAAATTTGTGTACTCGATTCGCCCTTAGTGGGCGATTTTTATTATATGCAAATAAAAAAATTATGGCGGATTTAAAAAACAAATTATCAGAACTTATTACGGAAGAAATAAAATCAACAGATTTTTTATTGGTTGATTTAATTCTTCGCGGAGATAAAAAACAGCGTATAGTTGAAATTTTTTTAGATAGTGAAAATGGTATTACTACAAAAGATTGTGCAAGGTTAAGCAGAATAATCGGTGATAAGATAGAAGAAACTCAAATACTTCAAACCAAATACAGACTTGACGTTTCGTCACCGGGAGTTGATAGACCATTAAAATTTATACAACAATTTAAAAAGAATATTAATAGAAACTTTGACCTTGAATATTTTAATGCTGAAGAAATAAAAAAATGCATAGCAAAACTTAAAGCAGTTGATAATGGAGTTTTAACTTTTTCAAACAAAAACGAAGAAATAAAAATAAATTTCGAAAACATAAAATCAGCTAAAGTAAAGATTAGTTTTTGATCTTGGAGGCAACTTAAATGAATAGTTTAATTGTAGAATCATTTGCACAAATGGTTCGAGAAAAAAGTCTGGACAAAGATGTTTTGGCCGGAATAATTGAGGATATTTTTGGTTTACTTGTAACAAAGAAATTTGGGCCAGATGCTGTTTACGATGTGGTTGTAAATATGGATAAAGGTAATATTGAAATTTTCTTGGAAAGAAAAATTGTTGAAGAAGTTGAAGACCCGAATTTGGAAATTAGCATCGAAGAAGTAGAAAAACGCGGCAACGAAGAAGAACTTGAAGTAGGTGATGATTTTGTTGAAAAACTTGAATTATCAAGTTTTGGCAGACGTTTGATAAATTTGGCCAGACAGAGTTTAAATCAAAAAATCAGAGAAATTGAAAAAGATTTAGTTTATAACGAATACCAAGATATGTTAGGCGAAATTGTTGTTGGAGATATTTATCAGGTTAGAAGAAACGATGTTTTGGTAAACCATAACAAAAACGAATTATTGCTTCCAAGAATTGAACAAATACCACGCGAACGCTACAGAAAAGGTGAAACCGTTCGTGCGGTAGTTAAAGAAGTGAAAAAAACCAATAACGGTCCGGTTGTTATTATTTCTCGTGCTGATAATATGTTTTTGCAACGGTTATTTGAAATTGAAATTCCTGAAATTTATGACGGCGTGATCGAAATTAAAGGAATTGCACGCGAGCCCGGAGAAAGAGCAAAAGTCTCCGTTGAATCAATGGATTCAAGAATTGATGCCGTTGGTGCTTGTGTGGGAATGAAAGGTGTACGTATACATGCAATTGTACGCGAATTGAATAATGAGAATATTGATGTTATAAATTATTCGGACGATCCTATTACTTACATCCAAAGAGCACTTGCTCCGGCAAAACTTAAGCAAATTGAAATTGATGTTGAAGAAAAAAAATGTTCGGTTTTTGCCGATAGCGATCAAATATCTTTAATTGTTGGACGTAACGGCGTAAATATCCGATTGGCCATGAAATTAACCGGCTTTGATATCGATGTTATAAGAGAACAAAGAGCCTTTGATGAATACGATGACGATGAAGATATTGAATTGATAGATCTTCGAGAAGAGTTAGGACAGGATATTTATGAGATATTAATTAATAATAGATTTGATACTGCATTGGAAGTTCTTCAAGCCGGCGAAGAAGAACTGTATGAAATAGATGAATTAGATAAAGAAAAAGCCGATGAAATAATCTTAAAACTAAAAAATCATTTTGAGGAAGAATAAACGTTTATTCTTTAGTTCCGGAAAATAAAAAAAACAGGTTGGTGAAATGCCCGATATCAAAAAAACAAAAAAACTAAGACTTTATAAATTTGCTTCTGAATATAACTTGTCAACAGAAGTATTGATGAATTTTTTGCAAGAAAAAGGTCATACGGTTAAATCTCATATGTCATTATTAACTGATGAGATGCTTGCAGATATTCAAGCAAAGTATAAAAAGGAAATGGAAAAAGCCGAATCTCATTACAGAAAAGTTAATGAGTTTCATAAAAAAAGAATTGAACGCAAACACGATGATCCAGAGCCTGAAGATGAATTAAATGATATTCCAATCCAACCTGTAGCCGAAGAAAATGATGCGGAAAATTCTGTTGCTGATGAAAACACTCCTATTGAATCGGAAAAAGAAATTGAAGAATCTACTCAGAACAAATCTTCTGAAGATGATTCCTCTTTTGTTTCAGCGGATAATGATGTTTCTCCGGAAGATTCTAACGATGAAGAGTTTAAACCCGAGGGAGTTGAAAATATTATTGAGAGTGAAGATACTAAAGCGGACAGCGTTGTTAATGATTTGAAGCAAGAATCAATTACTACTCAAGCGGATGCTGATGATACAATAAGTGATAAATCCGAAGCCGATATCAATGAAAATGAAGCTGATGTGAAAATTGATGTAGTTGAAGCTGGTGGAATTAATAGTGAAAAAAAAGAAATTGATCCTGAAAAGAACACTCAAAAAAATGCCGATACTCAAAAAGTTTCCGCTACCGAAAAATCTTCTCCTACCCAAAAAACTGTGGTTTCTGAAGAACGAGCCGTTTTTAAAACTGATTCGGAATTAAAACTGGAAAAGGAACAAACCGGATTAAAGATAATCGGAAAAATCGATTTAGAAAAGAATGACAGAAAAAAAGAAAAACCCAAAAAGAAAAAAACAAAAGAAAAGTCCGAGACAAGTAAAAAAGAATTAACAGTAAAGACGGATATTCCCAAAGATGTAGCGGAAAGTCCGTCCAAAAGTTCGAAGAAAAAGTGGAAGAAAAAGAAAAAAGATGATATAGCTTTATCACCGGACGAACTGACAATAAAATCGAAAAAGAAGAAAAAGAAGAAAGGTAAACGTCCTGAAATAGATCAATTGGCAGTTGACCAAGCAATAAAAGAAACCATGATGGGGTTAGATAATTTGGTTACTTCCGATAGAGCTTTGACAAGGAAGAAAAAAAGAAAAGAAAAAGCCGAACAAGAAGAACAATTAATTGAACAACAGCTGCAAGAAGAAAAAATTATAAAAGTTACCGAGTACATTGCTGTTAGCGAACTGGCAAATATCATGAAAGTTTCGGTAAGTGATGTAATACAAAAATGCATGGGACTGGGGTTAATGGTATCAATTAATCAGCGCCTTGATGTTGAAACAATAACTTTGGTTACAGATGAATTTGGTTTTGAAGTGGAATTTCAAGAAGAATATGCCATAAGTGAGCAGGAAGAAGACGTGGAAAACGAAGAAGATTTGGAACCGCGTTCACCGATAGTAACTATTATGGGACACGTTGATCATGGCAAAACTTCTTTATTAGATTACATCCGTAGAGAAAATGTTGTTGCAGGCGAAGCCGGTGGTATAACTCAGCATATAGGTGCCTATAAAGTAGAATTGGAAAACGGTAAGTCAATTGCATTTTTAGATACACCCGGTCACGAAGCCTTTACTGCCATGCGTGCTCGCGGAGCAAGTGTTACGGATATAGTTGTTTTAATTGTAGCAGCCGATGATGCAGTGATGCCTCAAACAGTTGAAGCAATTAATCATGCAATGGCTGCAAACGTTCCTATTATTGTGGCCATCAATAAAATTGATAAACCGGGTGCCGATCCTGAAAAGATCAAACAACAGCTTGCCGAAAGAAATATTTTGGTTGAAGATTGGGGCGGTAAATATCAGTGTGCCGAAATATCCGCAAAACAAGGTTTAAACATTGACCAATTGTTGGAAAAAATTCTTTTGGAAGCTGAAATGCTTGAACTTAAAGCTAACCCTAACAGAAATCCAAGAGGTATTGTAATTGAATCGCAACTAGACAAGGGACGTGGTGTTACGGCAACTATTTTAATACAAAAAGGTACAATGAAAGTAGGTCAACCTTTTGTAGCCGGTATTTGTCACGGTCGCGTTCGAGCTATGTTCGACGAAAGAAATAAAAAAATAACCGAAGCCGGTCCTTCAACTCCCGTGTTAGTACTTGGATTTGAAGGTAGACCGCAAGCAGGTGATGTTGTAGTTGTAATGGATAGCGAAAAAGAAGTTCGTGATTTGGCTCTTAAACGCCAGCAATTAAAACGCGAACAAGATTTTCGGCAACATAATTTGGTTACTCTTGATGAAATTGCCGCACAAGCCGGGAAAGGAAAAATTAAGGAATTGCCGATTATCGTTAAAGGTGATGTGGACGGTTCGGTTGAAGCTATTGCCGATTCATTAATGAAATTGACTAACGATGAAGTAACTGTAAATGTTATACACAAAGGCGTGGGTGGTATTAGTGAAAGTGATGTTATTTTGGCTCAAGCTTCACGTGCCATTATTATTGGTTTTCATGTTAGACCATTAAACAACGCAAGAAAAATGGCTGAAAAAGAAAATATTGAAATTAGACTATACAATGTGATTTACGATGCAATAAGTGAAGTGAAAGCCGCACTCGAAGGCTTATTGGATCCGATTGTTACGGAAAAATTAGCCGCTACGGTTGAAGTTAGAGATACATTCAAAGTTCCGAAATTAGGCACCGTAGCAGGTTGTTACGTTCAAGACGGAAAACTTTTAAGAAACAATAAAATCAGACTTTTTAGAAATGGTATTGTTATTTATGAAGGTCAGTTGGCTTCATTGAAGCGTTTCAAAGATGATGTTTCGAAAGTTGATGCCGGTTATGAATGCGGACTTAACATTCATAATTTTAATGATATAAAAATTGGTGATGTAATTGAAAGTTACGAATTAATTGAAGAAAAGAAGAAGCTAGAATTATAATGTCTATCAGAGTTGAAAGAATAAGAAAAACAATAAAGGAAGAACTAAGCTTAATTTTCATGCACAAATTAAAGGATCCGTTATTTGCTTTAGTAACTATTACGGATGTAAAGCTAACGCCGGATATTAAATTGGCAAAAATATATTTGTCGGTTTTTGAAAAAGATAAAAGAGAAGCGGTATTGGAAAAACTTGATTCAATATCAAAATTAATTAGAACCGAATTAGCACATCGTATAAAAATTAAATTTGTTCCCGAAATTGTTTTTTACATTGACAAAACTTCCGATTATGTTCAGAAAATTGAGGATTTGTTAGAACAAGTAAAAAAAGGTAATGCAGAAGATTAATGATCACAAAGACTTCAGTAAACATTAAAAACATTGATTATTCTGCCGGCGAAGCTATTTTGATTGATAAAGAAATAGGTTATACTTCATTTAATGCGGTTTACCGAATAAGAAAAATTACAAAAACAAAAAAAGTTGGTCATGCAGGGACATTAGATCCGAATGCAAGTGGACTTCTAATTTTATGTACCGGAAAAAAAACAAAACAAATTTCGGAATATCAAAATTTTGATAAAGTTTATACAGGTACTTTTATAATAGGAAAAAAAACAGCGTCGTATGATTCTGAAACCGATATTATTGAAGAAAATGATTTTTCAAAAATCACATCTGAAGATATAAGTAAAGCAGCACAAAAATTCGTAGGGAAAATATCACAAATTCCTCCAATGTATTCTGCAATCAAAAAGAATGGAAAATCTCTTTATAAATATGCACGCAAAGGAATTGAAATTGCAAGACCATCGCGCGAAGTAACAATTCACAAGTTCGAAATTATGAAGATAAACTTACCCGAAATTATGTTTCGGATAAAATGTTCGAAAGGCACTTACATCAGATCCATTGCAAATGATTTTGGAGAAGCATTAGGTTGCGGGGCATATTTATCTTCTCTTCGGCGTACAGAAATTGGGGATTACTCGGTTGAAGATGCAATTACTTTAAACGAATTTTACGAAAAATACAACTTAAAACCATGATGTTTAAGTAAAAGTGGTTTTATTCGAAACTATTTTATTTAGGTCAAATTTTTTGTAAATTAATAAGTTAGAATTTTTTTAAAATGAGAGTATTTAGAAATTTTTCGGAAATAACAAAACAGCTAAATGCTGTAATTACTATTGGTACTTTTGACGGTATTCATGTTGGGCATTTGGATATTCTTTCTAGAATGAAAGAAATAGCAAATGAAAGAAACTTGGAAAGCATGGTAATTACATTTGAACCGCATCCAAGATATGTATTGGCGAAAAATTTTAATATTAAACTCTTAACGGTTCTCTCTGAAAAAATTGCTGTTATTGAAGAAAATGGAATAGATAATTTGCTTATTATTCCTTTTAACAAAGAATTAGCAAGTCTTACGGCAAAAGAGTTCATTGATAAGTTGAAAGACTCAAATATTAATATTGAGCACATTGTTATAGGATATGATCATAGATTCGGGAAAGATAGATCGGGTGATGAAAATGAAGTGAGAAAACTTGGTGAGATAAATAGTTTTACTGTAACTAAAGTTGAAGCTGTAAAAATAAATGGTGATGAAATTAGCAGTACAAAAATTAGAAAAGCTTTGCTAAATGGCGATATAGAGTTTGCTAATAAATATCTAGGAAAAAAATATTATTTTAAGGGTAAAGTAGTTGAAGGCAACAAAAGGGGAAGGCTTTTAGGTTTTCCTACTGCAAATATTCGTCCTTTTGAAAATGAAAAGTTGATTCCTAAAAAAGGGGTTTACTTTGTTAAATGTTATTTAAAAGATGAAACCTATTTTTCCGTAACAAATATAGGTGTTAGACCAACTTTTGAAGAAGTTGATGGTTTTATGAGTGCAGATAAATTTAGAATAGAAGCTCATCTTTTTAATTTTAATCGAGATATTTATGGTCAGGAGATTAAAGTGGAATTTTTAGAAAGACTTAGAGACGAAATTAAATTCGAATCGCCGGATCTACTCATAAAACAGATAGAAAATGATTTTGAAAAAGGATTAAAATTATCCGAAAAATATGGAAAGAACAACTAAGAAAACAATTAATTAATTCCGGTTCAGTCTGGAATTACATTGAATTATAAATATAGGAGTAATAAAAAACAATGTCAGTAACAAAGGAACAAAAATTAGATTTAATCAAAAAATTTGGTGTTGATGAAAAAGACAGTGGAAAAGCAGAAGTTCAAGTAGCCATTCTTACTGCTCGTATTAATGATTTAACACAACATTTTGCCACTCACAAAAAAGATCATTCTTCAAGAAGAGGATTATTGAAATTAGTAGGTAAAAGAAGAAGATTATTAAATTACATTGCTAAAAAAGATATTCAAAGATACAGAAATCTGATTAGCGAACTTAAATTAAGAAAATAACAGGTGATAAATGATTCACAAAAAAGAAATAGAAATAGACGGTAAATTAATAACATTAGAAACGGGTTTAATGGCAAAGCAGGCAAACGGCTCTGTTTTGGCCAGATGTGGCGAAACGGTTGTTTTAGTTACAGCCGTTGCTGCAAAAGAACCCAAGGAAGATATTGATTTTTTTCCGTTATCTGTTGAATATAGGGAAAAGGCATTTGCAGCCGGTAAAATACCGGGCGGATTTTTTAAACGCGAAGGAAAGCCTTCCGAAAAAGAAGTTCTCTCTGCAAGGTTAATTGACAGACCCATTAGACCTTTATTTCCCAAAGAATTCAAAAATGAAACTCAAATAGTTGCTCAAGTATATTCATTTGATAATGAAAATGAAGCCGATGTTTTAGGTGCCGTAGCTGCTTCAGCCGCACTTACAATTTCGGATATTCCATTTTTAGAACCTATTGGCGAATTACGCATTGGCAGGGTTGATGGTAAATTTATTGTTAATCCTACATTAGAGCAAATTGAAGAAAGTGATATGGAGCTTGTTGTAGCCGGAACAGCCGATTCGATTATGATGGTTGAAGGCGAATCGAAAGAAATATCCGAACAAGATTTATTAGAAGCCTTAAAATTCGCTCATGCTGAAATAAAAAAATTAGTTCAAGCTCAAATTGAATTGAGAGAACTTTGCGGTAAACCGAAGTTTGAAGTTGTTGCTGCTGAAGTTGATGAGGAATTAGAAAAGGCTGTAAATGAATTAGCTTATCAAAAGTTAAAAGAAATAGTTGCTTCTCCGCTTGCAAAAGAAGAAAGAGCGGAAAAGAATGAAAGTCTGAACAATGAAGTGATTGAAGCCTTGTCTGAAAAATTTCCGGAATCTGAAAAAGCAATTAAAAACATTACGCATGATATTGAAAAAGATTTAATGCGTAGGAGAATTTTAACCGAGGGTAAAAGATTGGATGGAAGAACCTTAACGGAAGTACGTCCTATTTCGATTCATTTGGGATTATTACCCCGCACACATGGTTCGGCGTTATTTACAAGAGGAGAAACCCAATCATTAACTACTGTAACTTTGGGAACAAAACGAGACGAACAGATTATAGACGGATTGCAAGAAGAATATAAAAAACGTTTTATTCTTCACTACAATTTCCCTCCGTTTTCTGTTGGAGAAACAGGTAGATTTGGTGGAGTTGGACGTCGTGAAGTAGGTCACGGAAATTTGGCCGAAAGAGCTATTAAATTTATTGTTCCGGGCGAAGAAGAATTTCCGTACACAATTCGTGTTAATTCCGATATTTTAGAATCGAACGGCTCATCCTCAATGGCTACAGTTTGTGCCGGTTCTTTATCTTTAATGGATGCCGGTGTTCCGGTTAAATGTCCGATTGCCGGTATAGCAATGGGATTAGTTAAAGAAGGTGAGGAATTTGCAGTTTTAACGGATATACTTGGGAATGAAGATCATTTGGGAGATATGGATTTTAAAGTAGCCGGCTCCAAAGATGGTATTACCGCTTTTCAGATGGATATAAAAATCCAAGGTATATCTTTCGAAATTATGGAAAAAGCCCTTGAGCAGGCTAAAGATGGTAGAATGCACATTTTGGGAATTATGAATGATTCAATTTCAGAAAATCGTGAAAGTATTTCCAAATATGCTCCGTCTTTAGTATTTACTCAAATTCCGGTTGAAAAAATCGGCTCGGTAATTGGGCCCGGTGGCAAAACAATTCAATCAATCCAACGCGAATATAAAGTTGATATTAGTATTGAAGAAGATGGAAAAGTTAACATTGCCGGTACAAATGCCGATTCTGCCAGAGAAGCAAAAGAATTTGTTAAGGCTCTTGTTGCTGAACCGGAAGAAGGAAAAGTCTATAGCGGTAAAGTAGTGAAAACAACAGAATTTGGTGCTTTTGTTGAAATCTTACCCGGTCATCAGGGATTATTGCATATTTCACAAATTGATCATGCCCGAATAAAGAAAGTTACCGATGTTATTCACGAAGGTGATAAAGTTAAAGTGAAGCTGATGAAGGTTGAAAACGGCAAATTAAGTTTAAGCAGAAAAGCTTTATTGCCTGAACCCGAAAAAGAGGAAGCTAAAAATAATTCGGGCAAAACCGAATCGAGCCAAACTGACTCAAACAAAAGCGATTCTTCTCAGAAGGAAACTACTTAAATTATATAAAGTGCTGATTTATCAGCACTTCTTGATTTAAAGCCAAAAAAATAATATGAAAATATCTAACCTGGATTTAAATAAATTATTTTTGGCACCAATGGTTGAAATTACTTATTCGCCATTCAGAAAAATCTGTAAAGAATTTGGTGCGGGGCTTACTTTTACACAAATGATTAGCGCAAAGGGAGTTGTTGAAAATAATTTTGACACTTTAAGGTACTTAGTATTTGAAAAGGGTGAAAAACCAATAGGTGTTCAAATTGTTGGTAACAATCCGGATATTATTAAAGATGCTGTGTTTGAGATTAAAAAATATAAACCTGATTTAATTGATTTTAATTGCGGTTGTTCTGCAAATAAAGTATATCGGAATAATATGGGGAGTAGTTTATTGGAAAATCCGGACCTCTTAAAAAAAATTGTAAAAGCATTAGTAAATGCTGCGGGCAATATTCCGGTATCGATAAAAATTAGGCTTGGTAAGGATCAGAAAAATATAAACGCTTTGGAAATTTCAAAAATAATTGAAGATAATGGAGCGTCTCTAATAACAGTGCATGCAAAAACAAAAAGTGATTGTTACGGAGAGGAAAGCAATTGGGTTTGGTTAAAAAAAATCAAAGAAAATGTTCAGATTCCGGTTTTAGGAAATGGTGCGGTATTTTCAGCAAAGGAAGCAAAAAGAATGAAAGAAGAAACAGGCGTTGATAGTGTCATGGTTGCTCGCGGCGCATTGCTAAACCCTTTTATTTTTAAGCAATTTGAGGAAATAAATAAATATGGAGTGATAAAAACAAATCCGATAGTCGATGATTTTTCTGAACTTGCAATAAGGCATTTAAATATGCTTGTTTATGAGTTTGGCGAAATGGAAGGACTTAGACGTGCAAAAAAGTTTATTATTTGGTATTTTACACAATTTAACGGTATATCCGATTTTATAAAAAAAGTTTTATCTGAAAAACACACACAAAAT
>CAZCBD010000045.1:0-15759 GCA_964496755.1 uncultured Melioribacteraceae bacterium | reverse complement strand
TGGTTTTGTGAATTAATTTTATACTTTAACTTTAAAATATTTAATATCGAATCATTTTTTATTCTACCGTCAAAAGCTTTTGCACAGAGCATTAACCCTTTTCTTCCAATTGCATAACCACTTCCCTCGTCTCCAATTATTCTACCACAACCTCCGCTTCTAAGTAATTCTCCTTTTTCATTCTTCCAAATAAAAATTGAACCTGTGCCGGAAATTAAAATACCACCGTTCTCTTTTGGGAAAGCTCCTGCTAAAGCTGCTTCAGCATCGGTAATTATTGTAATTTTATTTTGAGGAAATTTTTTTAACAAATTTCTTTTCAGTTCAATTTTGTTTTTTTCTCTACCTGCCCCGCTAATTCCTATTGAAATTAAATTAATATTTTGAACTTCAATTTTTTGAATTTGAATTATTTTAAATATTGCCGCCGTGATTGTATCAGCTGCCTTTTGGCATGGTATTACAGATAATGCAGATGCATCTGTGTTAATTTTATCTAAAATCTTATAATCACTTCCGGTTAATACAACTTTGGTTTTTGACCCGCCGGCATCAACGCCAACAAAAAAATCCATTATCATCTCTTTAAAATTAAGAATTAGTGAATTTACAAATTTTTTTTGAATTTAATTTAAAGTAAAAAAAGCTCCGACTAATCGGAGCTTTTAAACTTACATTTCTAATCTTATAATTCCGAAAACCGCCCCATACGGATCCTGAATAATGGCAAATGTCCCAACTGTTGGTATATTTTCCGGCTCTTTAATAATATTCGCCCCGTTTTTACGAGCTATTTCAACTGTCTTTGTGCAATCCTCCACACAAAAATAAATTAGCCAATGAGATGGAATTGCATCCTGTTCAATTGGTTTTTTATACATCCCGGCTTCAGGAATATCTCCATTTTTAAAAGTAAAATATTGTACCGTACCAAAATTTGATACGGTACTTATCCAACCGAATAAATTACCATAAAAATTGATTGATTCCTCGATTTTATTAGTTGCTAATTCAACCCAACATATCGTATTAAATTCATTTTTATACTTTGTGCCTATTCCATTTTTCGGTTGCCAAATGCCAAGGGAAGCATTATCGGGATCTTGTATAAAAGTCATTCGCCCGCTATCTGAAACATCGAAAGGTTCCATCATTGCCTTACCGCCAAATTTTTCAACCCCTTTTGCAATTGTATCTACACTTTCTACGGAAACATATGGTTGCCAATATGGAGAAGTGTTTTTGGATTGTAAATAATTTTTTAATTTATAAAATCCACATATTTCTTCTCCCTTGTGCAAGAACATTTTGTAATCTTCTCCATCACTCATCGGGATGCTCTTTGCTTTCCAATCGAAAAGTTTATTGTAAAATGTTTTTGTTCCCTCGAGATTGTGAGTTTTTAATTCTGCCCAGCAAAACGAACCGTTCGGATGATTTTTATAATGTGCCATAACTACCTCTTAAATGGATATAATGTCCATTATAAATAAGTTGCACTCGGAATGCAAGAGAAAAAATTTACCACTAAATTATTTTTGTGATTTAAACATTAAATTGGAAATTTTATAAAGAATTCTTGCCCCTACATTAGCATCCCATTCATTATTTTTACCCGGAGTTACTTCAGTTAAATCGAAACCAATAATTTTTTTTCCTGCTTCAACTATTGATTTCACTAAATAGATTGCCTCATTAAAACTTAATCCGCCGGGTACCGGTGTGCCTGTATTCGGACAAAATTCTCTTGATAAACCATCAATATCGAAACTTAAATATATTTTATCAGGCAGTTCTTTAATAATTTCCTTACACTGTTTCTGCCAAAGTTTTCCTTCAAACCTTGCACCGGAAATATCATTATCAGTAAACCAAACAATCTTTTTATTTTGTTTCATCAACAAATATTCTTCTTCACAAAAATCTCTAATTCCCACCTGAATAATCTTTCGTATATTTTCAATTTTTGAAAATACATTGAACATAATTGATGCATGAGAATATTCGAATCCTTCATAAGCATCCCTTAAATCAGCATGAGCATCAATTTGCAGAATTGCAAAATTATCATGAAATTCCGATAGGGCTTTAATTAACCCGAAAGGAGTAGAATGATCGCCACCAACCAGCGCAATAAGTTTACCCTTGGCCAACCATTTTCTTGAAAGAGTATAAACATAATTGTTTAATTCTTCCGAAGCCTTATTTATTAAATTAATTCGATGTTGAATATTTTCATCTAAAGGTAAATTATTCTCCAAGTGTTTGATAACCGATTCTGCTTCGGGACGAAATTTCAGATTTTGGTTAACCGTATTTAAATTTACAGGTAATGTAGCATGCCCGATTTCCCAAGCTTTATTCACATCCGAATCAAAAAAATCCAATTGAATTGAAGCATCAAGAATTGCTTGGGGTCCTTTTGAGGTTCCAGCCCCGTAGGATGTAGTTACATCCCACGGTACAGGTAAAATTAAAATTCTCGATTCTTCGGGCTGAAATGGAAATCCAAAATAATTTCCGTTTGCAATTCCAATATTATTCGGATTAAAAGATTTTACTGTTAATCTTTGCGAACTATTTTTTTGCATTATTTATCCAACATCCGTTTTATATAATTTGGTAACGCAAAAGCCGCTTTATGTATTTCCGGATTATAAAAATGTAAAACATAATTATTACAGAATTCAGCAACTTTCCGGCTATCAAATTCTTTAAAATCATATCCCTTTTTCGAAGCGAACTGGAATCCCCAAACGCCCGACGGATAAGTAGGAATATGTACAATCATTGTTTGAACATTTTCCTTTGAAAAAATATTTTTCAAACACTGATTCAAGTCGACAAAAGCATTGGAATTAAAAACCGGTGATTCACCTTGGACAACAATTGCACCATCATCTTTTAATATTCGGCTACAGTTTTCATAAAACTCCGTTGAAAATAATCCTTCGGCCGGACCTACGGGGTCGGAACTATCGATAATTATCACATCAAAACTTTTATCATCAGCTTCTTTTACATATTTAATTCCATCGCCAATTATTAAATTCAATTTAGGGTGATCAAAACTAACAGATAATTTGGGAAGAAATAATTTTGAAGCTTCAATTACATTTTCATCAATTTCAACCATTGTTACTTTTTCAATCGATTTATGTTTAAGCACTTCGCGAATTGTGCCTCCGTCGCCCCCGCCAATAACAAGTACTTTTTTAGGTTTCGGATGAGTAAGTAATGCCGGATGAGTAATCATTTCGTGATAATGGAATTCATCCTTTTCAGTTGTCATCACCATATTATCAATGGTTAAACATTTACCGTAAGCATAAGTATCAATCACTCTTGTTCGTTGAAATTCGGATTTTTTGTCATATAAAATTTCTCCCGTATATCTTAAAGAAAGAGCTTGATTATCATCCTTATCAGTAAACCAAACATTTCTATTATATTTTCCCGGGTTCACGTGTTTAGAAGCATCCTCACGCATTGATGAAATATCAAAATCAATCCGTTCAAGTAAATTCAATGACCCTCGCTTCATTTCTATTGCAGAATAATTTGTAGCTCCGAAAACTCCTTTTAAGTGATCAAAAGAAATCCAAGGATCAACCGAATCGCCACATGTAAACAAATCAACCGCTGCATATTGATATTCTGGCCAAGTATGAATGGCCAAATGGCTTTCCTGAATTACCACTACCCCCGATACACCGTAGGGAGAAAAATGATGAAAAGTGGAATTAATTACAGTAGCCCCCGCATTATCTGCAGCTTCTACCATTGCTGATTCAATCATCGAAACATCGTTCATTGTTTCCGGATCACAACCTAAAAATTCTACTAAAATATGTCTTCCTAATGCTGCCATTTCTTTCCTATTTTTTATAATTTATTTTTCAAATTTAACTTAAGTTTAAATTTTAACAAACGTTTTATTCCAGTCTTTTATATTCAACTGTTTCCGATGTAAATTCTTTTGGTCTAACAACAGCATCGGAATTATTTAATCCCCCCGCTTCAGCATCTAATCTAAGTACGTTATTTTTAATTTCATAAATGCAATACAGATTTTTATTTTTTAAAAATCCTCGATTAAAATTATATAAATTTAACCACTTCGGATTTTTATGCTCAAATATTTCGTAATTTATTTTTAATGTATCTTGTCTGGTTTTTGTTTTAATTATAAATACTGCCGATAAATCTTCATAAAATTTTAGCGTCTGAAAATTACCGAACTTATCAACTCCTTCCCATGTTCCCACGATTGAATCGGAATTATCGGAACAAGAAATAAAAGAACAAACAAGCAACAAAAATAATCCTACTCTAATTTGATTCATAAATCACCTTTTCGATTGCACATAATTTTAAATTTAATTAATTTACTTAAAATTTTGAATAATTACGGGCAAAAAAATAGGAGTAAAAAAATGTCGTGGTTTACAGATATTGTTAGCGGTGGTTTTAGTAATGTTATTGATTCGGTTGGGAAAGTGATAAACGGCCTTTTCACTACCGACGATGAACGTGAAAAAAACAAAATTGCATTAACTCAAATTTCTTTAGCGGCTCAGCAAGCTGAAAATGAAATGAAAGAAAGACTTGAAAAAGCTTATTTGGATGACGCCAAAGATTTAAGACGCCAGATAACAACTGAAATACAAAGCCAAGACGCTTATGTTAGGCGCGCCAGACCAACCTTTAATTATATTTTCTACATTATAATTGTTATTAATTACATCTTTATCCCCATTTATCAAATGTTTACCGGAAATCCTTTGAAGCCTATTGATTTACCGACGGAAATGTGGACAGTCTTTGGCGTTGGATTTATTGGTTACGGTTATCTACGAACAGTAGAAAAAACAGGGAAAAAATTACCTGTTCCACACAAAGATTAAAATATTTTAAGCTTAAGATTTACAAATATTGACATTTTAAGCTAAAAAGAAATTTTGGTTACCTAAAACTAGATTGGTATATTTTTTGCATTCAAATTAAGAATTTTTATAAACTATCGGAGCTTTTATGCTATCGGACAAAGTTGTTTCAACTCCCGGAAGAATTTCATTATTCGGCGAACATTTAGATTGTTTAAACTTACCTTTAATACAAACTGCAATTTCAAGAAGACTTAACTTAATTGGAAATAGAACCTCAACAGATTTAATCAATATTAATTTGTTGGATACCAGAAAAAAGATAGTTTTTTCAATTTTAAAAGAAAAATCACATTCTCTTCCGGAAGAGAATTATTTTTCCAAAACATTTTTTTATTTAAAAAAAATGGGATATACATTTTCCTCCGGATTCGACTGTCAGATACGAGGAAAAATACCGATGCATGCCGGAGCTGCCAGCTTTGCCGCCTTATTAATAAGTTGGATTGAATTTTTAACCAAAATGAGTGATCAAAAAATTGAACTGACCGATGACCAATTAGCATCTATAGCCTTGCAAATTGAACATTCCGAGTTTGAAAAAAAATCAAGTATCGCAGATTTTCAAACTATTACTTCCGGCGGAGTAAATTATTATTCTTTCACGCCTAAATTTTCTTGTAAAAAACTTAGCCCCGATTTAGAATTTTTTGTACTTGGCAATCCCGAATTAAACATTGACCGATACAATGAAATCATGAAAATGAAAAATCAATTTATCTTTATTTCTGAAACTTTAAAATCCGAAGATGAAAACTTTTCAATTTTAGAGTTATCGGAAAATAATATTGCCAATTACGAACAATATTTGAACGATGAACAAATCATGATTTTACGAGGAATAGTTAAAAACAATATACTAACTAATACGGCATTTGATGTTCTTTCAAAAGATAAAATAGACCAAAAATATTTTGGAGAGTTGCTTAACAAACAGCACGCAATTTTAAGAGACAATTTTAATTTATCGAATCAAAAAATTGAAGATATGATTAAAGCCGCATTAGATACAGGTGCCTTCGGAGCAAAAGTAAATACCACCGGCGGTGGAATTTCCATGATTGCTTATGCCCCGGAATATCCGGAGCATGTTTTTATGGCACTTCGCAAACTTAGCGAAGCTTATGTTATCCATGCTGATGTTGGCATCACAGAAATTAACGCTGCCGAATGGATTTAATTAACTTGCACTTTTTTAAATCCGAAATGGATTTTATCTTTTTTAAAAGGCAAACTTATTTTACATATTTTAAACTGAATTAATGGGAAATAAATCAATCCGCCTATCTCTTCATCCGGATGCAAAAAAGTCTTTTTCAGAACTTCATTTTCCCAAAAGATTTTTTTTCTTTTTAGTTTTTGAAGTTTAGCTTCGGTTGCAGATTCAATCTCGGCTTGATTCCCAATCCAATTGATAACCGTATTGCCTCTTTTTTCATCGGCATATTCATCTTCATCATCAATAAAAACAAAACTTAATGTTGCCAACAAGCAATTAGCACAGCTTAATAAATGATGATCGCGCTTAACATCTTCTTTCTCTTTTTTAATTCTTTGTAAAATAACTTCCGATGAAATTGCATGTACTACTTTTGTTTTTAATTTTAAATCCGAATTTGTTATTTCTCCGCTTAACCTAAACTCGGAAGGATTAATTTCTATTATTGAATCGGTGCCGTTATAAAAATAAGTGTAAAAACATATTTCAGTTTCGGTGAAATATTCAAAGTTTATTGCCGTTTCAAACAGGGAATCACTTCTAAATGCAATTTCCTTACCTTCGGAAAGATCGATATCTTCATTTGCCGGAGAGAGTTTATAGATTGGTTTTTGCGAACATCCTACTAAACTTAAAACAACTATACTCAACAAAAATATTTTAAATTTCATAAAAACCTCATTATTCAAAAATATTATGTATGCAAATAGTATGCCTTTTTCGTTTAAATAAAATAGAACTTTTTGAATATGATTGACTTCTAAATAGTTCAATCTGAAAATATTTTATACACTTTTGTAGATTAAATTATCAAATACAATAATCATAATAACTCTAATAATTACAGGGGGAGCGATTTGTATAAGAATTTAAGAATCCGCAACAAAATTTTCGTATCAATTTTGTTAGTTAATATCATAATCTTTATTTCAATTTTTCTTCTATATTTCAATTTTTCAAAAAATGCAATTTTAACTGAAACCAATGAAAAAATCGGTGTTAAAATCGATGAAATCGAAAGTACTTTAATATCAAAAATTTCAAACAAAGCACAAATTGGTTGGACACTTTGCAATAATCCGACTGTTATTAAGTGGTTGGAAACAAATACCGTTAGGTATCCGGATAAATCGAAAGATAAAACTTATGATGAAATTCTAAATTTCTTTAATCGACTTGTAAAACAAGACGGTGAAATCGGGTCGGCGTTTATTTCCAGTGTTAAAACCAAACATTATTACAGCAATACCGGTTATAAATTGAATGATAATTATGACGTTACAAAACGACCCTGGTTTATAAAAACCAAAGAAAAAGCCAAACCGATTTACGAGATTAGTATTGGATATTCCGAAGGAACCATTTCGCTTAATTATCGTTATCCTATATATGACAAATATGGAAATTTACTTGGTGTGGGTGGCATTGATTTCGGAATGGAAACTTTATCAAAATACATTAATGAAATTGATCTTTTTAATTCTGCATATTTAATGATTGTGAATGAACAAGGAGAAATTATTTATCACCCGAATAAAGATTACATCCTCAAAAAAAACCTAAACGATCTTGCTAAAGATGAAAAAAATTATCAAGACTTGGATAAAGTTATCGCAAACTTAAATAAAGTCAAAAAAAATAATCAAGAATGTTTATTCGACGGCGAAAAAAGATTGCTTGTTTCCGATCATATTGAAGAATTGGGTTGGAATCTAATTGTAAGTATTCCAACTGCCGAAGTTAATGCCCCGCTAAATAGACTGACATCAAGCTCATTTTTAATATTTGGAATTAGTTTTGTTGTTTTACTAATTGCAATTCTTATTGCTACAAATTCTATCGCTAAACCGATAAATGAAATCTCCTCAAAAATTATTCGCAGTGCAGAAAAAGGAAGTCTTTCGGTAGATTTAACTGTTGATTCGAATGATGAAATAGGCAAATTGGCCAAAGCCTTTAACGAAATGATAACTGGCCTCCGAGAAAAAGTATTGGCTGTAGACAAAATTGCCGGTGGTAATTTTGATGTTCATATCGATATTATTTCCGAAGATGATATTCTCGGTAAATCTATGGTAACATTGAAAAAGAAAATTTCTTCTGTTGTTGAGGATATTAACAGAATGACAAGCGAAGCTGTTAAAGGTAATTTAACTTTTAGAGCAAACGCGGAAAAACATAGTGGTGAATTTCATAAAATCATTTCAGGATTAAATCAAACCGTAGAAGCAATTTTAACTCCGATTTTTGAAGCATCACAAGTTTTGGAAAATATTGCCCGCAAGGATTTAACCGTTAGAGTTAAAGGCGAATATCATGGTGATCATGCTAAGTTAAAAGAGATGCTTAATTCCGCATCCGAGAATTTAAATAAAGTTCTACTTCAAGTAAATGAAGTGGTTGAAAAAAATAGTCGGTCGGTACAGGAATTAAATTTACTTACCGATGAAATAGCTTCAAGCATTACAAAACAAACCGAAGGCACAATTGAAGTTGTTACGGCCATTGAAGAGATGACTTCCACAATTGCCGAGAACGCCGGTAACGCACAAATAATGGCCGAAACAGCTGCTCAATCCAAGAAATCTGCTGAAAACGGCGGTAAGGTTGTTGACCAAACCGTTGAAGGAATGCATAGGATTGCAAATGAAGTAAACAATTCAGCAAAGCTTGTAAAAACACTTGGAGAATCCAGCAAAAATATAGGCGAAATTGTAAGCGTAATTGAGGATATTGCCGACCAAACCAATCTACTTGCTTTAAATGCTGCTATTGAAGCTGCTCGTGCCGGCGAACAAGGACGAGGTTTTGCTGTAGTGGCCGATGAAGTTAGAAAACTTGCTGAAAAAACCGCAAAAGCAACTCAGGAAATATCCGACATGATTAGGAAAATTCAACTCGATACTAATCAAACTGTTGAATCAATGGATAATGCCTTAAACGAAACTAATGCGGGAATCGAATTAACCGATAAAGCCGGAAAAGCATTAAAGGAAATTGTTTCTACTTCTATTGATTTAAGCACAAAAGTAGAGCAAATTGCCCACGCAAATGAAGAACAATCGAACGTAAGTGCTCAGGTCGCTGCCAAAGTAGAAACTATAAATGCAGCAACCCAAGAATTTGCAATGAAAATTCAATCTATTAAAGAAACCATTTATTTCTTTAATAACATTACAGAAGAATTACAGAAATTGAATTCTCAATTTATTCTTACAAAAAATTCTTCGGTTCCACTGCTTAAGTAATAATATATTGTTTCGAGTATTTTAATGTGTCGGATCTGAACCCCCGACACATTCATAATTTTGGTGAAAGGATATAAAGATGAAAACCTTAAAAGATATGGTTTTATTGGGTGATGAAAGATTATATCAAAAATGTGATTCCGTAAAAAAAAGAGAAATGCCTATTCTGAAAAATCTTGAAAGAGATTTACACAATGTAATGGAAGAAATTAGAAAAGAATATAAATTCGGAAGAGCTATTGCCGCACCGCAGATTGGCGTAATGAAACGCGTTATTTATTTGAATATTGATAAACCAGTATTAATTATAAATCCATTTATCACTTTCACCAGCAATGAAACATTTCAAGTTTGGGACAATTGTATGAGTTTCCCGAATCTACTTGTTAAAGTTGAACGTTATAAAAAAATCAAATTAAGTTTCTTCGATCGGAAATGGCAATTACAAACTTGGAACTTGGAAAATGATTTATCTGAATTAATACAGCACGAATATGATCATCTTGATGGCATTCTTTCAACTATGCGGGCAATTAATCATAAATCATTTAAATGGAACCTTTAATTCTATTTATCTTCAAAAGGATACGATCAAAATTAATTGGAAGAAAATCGGACATACTTACTAAAAAAATCTATCGTAAGTAAAACCGACGGCAACACTGATGATTCGTGCGTTCCGGTCGGAATAATTTTTAATGTAACATTAGAGCCTCTTCGCGTAAACTCCTCAAAAGCTTTTATTGAATTTCCTACAAATACCGTAGAATCGGCATCGCCATGACAAAGTTGCATCGGTGCATTAGGCGTCCAATTGATTAAGCTATTTTCAGTTAAAGCTTTTATCGTTACCGAATCTGTTTTGTTTTTAATTCCGGAAATAAAACTCTCTGTTAAAAGCGATGAAACGGAATCGGGTAAGTTATTTTCAACCGAAATAAAATTTTTTGATCCGTTAAATAATGTTCCAACCTCAGAATCATATGGTTTATTGAATATCTGAGAAAGCCTGTTCCAATTGTAGTAATTGTCGTATGCAAACAAAAGATATGCAACAAAACCGGGATATTTTAATTTCTTCAGTTGAATAACTTTTTCGGCAGAAAATTCCAAATCATAAGCCCCGGCCATTGGAGCGGAAGCAGTAATCGAGAATTCGTTTGAATAATTTGTTTCAATTTCCTTTTGAGTTGCCAATGTAACATATCCACCCTCGGAATAGCCTGCTAAAAACAACTGAGAATTATATGTAACCGAATTGCTGTCGCAAAATGTTTTTGACGCACGTATAAAATCTATAACAGTGGTAGCAGAAATTTTTGACAAATGATACGGATGAATTACATTTGATTTTCCAAAACCCAAATAATCCGGAACCATTGTAATATAGCCAAGTGAAGCTGCCGCCAATGCTTCGGGTGAAAATTTTAGCGGATCTTCCGAAGCAACAAATTCTCTTTTTGTTTCGGTTCCATGTTGATAACTTAATAAGGGTAATGCTTGCGAGGACACCGGAATAAATAATGCCCCGGAAGCAGTGGTTAAGTTGCCCGATTTATCAATAGTATTGTATTCTATTGAATAAACTTTAATGGAAAAATTGCCAATTAATTTTTCATCTAAATGTAAAATTGCAGCAATAAGTTTTAATTCTAAATTGTTTACTTGAGCTTTTAGAATCGGTTTTCCTATTATTTTGCCTCTATTAAAATCTTTTCCCGTAGGAAACGATTCTATTTCCGTTAGTTTTTCACACCCGAAAAAAATAACAATTAAGCAAACTATTATAATTTGTGTGTATTTATTTAAACCTAAGATTTTTTTATTCATAATTTTTATAAGTAGAGGATGTGGTTAAAAAGTTTCAAAATCAGAAAGCTTAAGCATCATAACATAAGATTTCCAGTATCTTGCGTAATTATCTTTATCAAAAACATTACCATTTATAATTTTCGGGTTTTCTTTTAATTCATCCAAGCATTGCAAAAAAGATTCATAATCTTTCCAAGAATTGTCATTCTTAATACAATTAAACAATGTTAGTTTTGCTATATTCTCGTCGCATAATGATTTAAAGTTCGGACTGTTTTTTCTAGTAGTTTTAATGTCATCCAAAGTTCTTCTGGTTGCCATTTCTAAAACATTAATTTTGGTTTTTACTTGCTGTTTCCAATCCATTTATACTTCTTATTTTTGTTGGGAACTTAATTTATAAAACATCAAAAGAAAATAAAAATAATTTTCTTTTAATTCTACACTTATTTTATAAATACTTCTCTTAATAAAATTCCAAACTATTGCCAAAAAGTATAACAATATTTTTATTTAACATATTTAGAAATAAATTCATTAATTTCAGGTAAGCCACCTTGGTAAATTAAATAACCGTCACTTGGTTCACGTTCGGTTATTTCGCCGGCAATTGGCGTTAGCATAATTTCCTTTACTTTTTCCAAATCATTGGTCTGTCCAAGCGCCCAACCTAATTTTACATAAGCAACTTCGGGTAACATATTTGCTGCCGGAATTACTCCTAATTCCATCATATCTCGGCCCGTATCATAAACATACATTTGAACATATCCCCACAAAGTTTGCACTGTCATGTAAACAGCCACACCATTATCTTGTGCTCGTTTTAATGCAGGATACAAAGGTTTATTTACATGTCCCAATCCCGTACCCGCAATTACGATACCTTTATAACCATTATCTATTAAGGAATCAATAATATCAGGTTTCATATTCGGATAATAATAAACAATACTTACCTTTTCTTCAAAAGCTGTATTTATAATTATGTTTTTATCTTTTCTTCTTTTTTTGTAATCATTTCTAATCGGATCAATCGAAGTTCTGCTAACCTTTGCAAGAGGAATATCACCAATTGTTCTAAAAGTTGAACGATAACTGGAATGCATTTTTCTTACTCTTGTGCCCCTGTGTAAAAGTCCGTAAGTATCAGAAGTAGGCCCAAACATACAAACCATAATTTCGGCAATATTACTTTCTGCGGCAGTTTTAACACTGTGCATTAAATTTAAAGCCGCATCCGAAGAAGGTCTATCGCTGGAACGTTGCGAGCCAACCATTACAATAGGTACGGGTGAATTCTGCACCATAAAGGATAAAGCCGCAGCCGTATGATGCATTGTATCTGTTCCGTGACCAATTACAATTCCGGCAACACCTTTTTCAATTTCTTTTCCAATAGCCTCGGCAGTTCCTCGCCATTGTTCCGGCGCCATATTTTCCGAAAAAACTCCGTATAATTTTTCAGTTTCCAAGTTACAATAATCCGCAAGCTCGGGCACCGAACCATAAAGCTCTCCGGGTGAAAATGCCGGAATAACCGCACCTGTTCTATAATCCAATCTGCTTGCAATTGTTCCGCCCGTCCCAAATAATTTTACCCGAGGTTTTTTAGGGTCAACAGGAAATTCTTTTTCGGGAATATGATAATTTGCTTCTTTGTTCTCACCAACTTCAATATTTTTAACCGATTCTGCAGCAACGCCTATATTATACCCTGTATTCATTTTCAGAACAATATGAAACTCATCCGCTGTTTCGGAACGTGGAAGTATGATTCCTTTAAATGGTCCTTTTTCCGTTTCTATTTTAACATCACTCCAAACAGGAGCTTTGAATTTTTTTAATGTTTCTAATGATTTCCCACGGTAACCTTTATATAAATTATCCATTAATAACCTCCGCAGAATTTAAATATTTTTCAATTTTACTTTTAACAATTTTTCCATTTACATTTTTCCGAAGTTTATTCATTACCAGCCCAAACAATAATTCGGTTTTATCATTGTTTTTATATTTCATTACTTTTTTAAGCTCTCCGGCAGCAAATTTAATAGGCTCATCAATTTCCGATTCATCAATTTTTTCCGGCATTATTAATTTTCCGGTTTTCAAATAATCATAAAGAATATATAAAATAGAATCTTTTGGGATTTCATCTTTGGCAAGAGCCACAAAAATTTCATCAAATATTTCCGGGGTCAATTTAGAAATATCCAAACCTTGTTTTTTTAATCTTTTTGGAAATTGAATGACCGTTACTGCAGCAAGCACCGGATTAATTTTTAATTCCAACACAGCTTTTTTAAAAACGTCAGCAAAAGCCGAAATTGATAAAGGCTCAATAATATCAGCAGGAATATTAAGTTCGGCATACCATTTTTCACGAATCCAAAATTTTTCGGGGATTGTTTTTTTTATTTTTTCAACTCTGCTGTTTTCAATTTTCTTCGGTGGTAAATCCGTATCCGGATACATTCTATCCGGGCCGGGTAAAATTCTTTCGAAACCATTTGTACCGTCATCCAAAGCTTGTCGTGTTTCTGATGGTACTCCTATCGTAGCTTCTTTTGCTCTGATTATTATTTCTTTAACAGCTGTTTCAGAATCAATTTCATTTCCCCACACCAATACAATGGTATCATTATCATCTGCATTCATAAATTTACGAATAGCCTGCCATTCGGCCGATGCAATATTATCACTTTTAGAATCGGAATGAATAATATTAGGTAAATTTGTTAAACAAGCAATTACTCTAACTCGGTCTGAAATTTCTTTTGAAAAATGAGTATCCGTTTGAGTTTGCCAATTTAATAAATCCTTAAATCCTTTTAGTAAAACAGCTTTTACTTTCAAGCCTGAAGAGACCGCCGATTTAATCGGTAAATATTTTGTTTTTTTGCAGATTCTTGTAACATCATCAAATTCTGTTTGAAATTTTTTTTCAGTTATTCCTCGTTTTTCAAGTTCATTTTTCAATCGCAACAAATTCCATTGTCGCATTGCTTCATTGTATGTCAGAATCGGGATCAACGAAATCTGAGGTACACCTTTAATTTCAATTCTTGTTCCACCTTCAACACTCACATTTACATCTTCTCTTGCAGCACCGCTACCGGTACGAACTACTCCTGTACTTTGAACAATTTTTTTACAAACGTTGGCAACCTCTGCAACTTCGGATGGTGTTTTCATTTGCGGTGCGGTAACGGTTTCAATTAACGGCATCCCAAGTCGGTCGGTATTATAGACTCGTATATGTCCGGTATCGCTTATTTCGCGGCACGAATCTTCTTCAATTGACATTTGTATGATATCAATTTTTTTATCTTTATACGGAATGGCGCCATCAATTGCATAAATTGAAGTTCGCTGAAAACCCGTAGGAATACTACCATCCAAATATTGCTTTCGGATAATATGCATTTCGTCAACAATTTTGCAGTCAAATAAAAGAGCACATTTTATTCCGGCATCAAGTGCATCTTCGTTTATTAAAAACGGCGGTGTATCATCCATCTCGTAAGTGCAAACCGTTTCACGATTTATTTTATAAATAATATCTTTTTTTGTTTTAAATTCCATTAAAGCCGTACCATCATATTCTCCCAATTCCGAAAGGGTAGGTCGCATATGTCTTAAAATCTCAGCATCAAACTTTTTACTATACTTACCGGCAGGGCATCTGCAAAACAATTTCTTTTCGGTATATAATTGCTGATGGATTTCCAGCCCAGACTTGAAGCCGATATTCTTATAATCTTCGTTGGTCATTTCTTCAAAAGGCTTAAATATAAAATCTTTCATTATAATTCCTTTTTTTTAAACAAAAAAAAACGCAGAATAAATTCTGCGCTTAATAAAACTATTTATTTCTGATTACAATTATTGTTATCGCAATTATTGTTTGATGTTAAATTATTTGACATTAGTATTTTAAAATTCTGATTATTCAACAACATAAATATTATTTTATCCGGTTAACGAACTATGAAATTAAACAAAGTAAATAAAAAAAACAAGCTACTCTACTTGAGAGCATTGTAATAATACTTGACATACTGTTTTTAAACGTTATTTTAAAAAATAATTTACAATAGGAAATACAATGAAAAAGAATATAGGCCCATCAGACAAAATATTTAGACTTCTTGTAACTGTTGTTTTGCTCATTTTATACTTTACCAATATTATTACAGGTACTTTAGCTACCGTATTCCTAGTAGTGGCTATTATAATGCTACTAACAAGCCTAACCGGAATATGCTGTTTGTATATACTTTTGGGTATTAATACTTGCAAAATTAAAACATCCGAGGATAGTGAAAATTAGTTTGATATTGAAATCAATTTACCGTACTGAACTGAGCATCCACCAACTTCGGGAGCAAACAAAAGATTTTTAGTATGATATGCGAATACAGAAACAAATTACAATAATTAGAAAATTTCGATAGAAATTTTCTATCAAAACCTCTACGGCCTTAAAAGGTTTTCCGTTTATAAATTCGAGCTTGATTCGTTAAAAAAA
>CAZCBD010000044.1:0-15896 GCA_964496755.1 uncultured Melioribacteraceae bacterium | reverse complement strand
ATCTTGCCGGCAGTTTGGAAGTAGTTGATATTATTCGGCGCACTTGTATTGTTTACTCGGTTAATTCAATTGCCCAAAAAGCAGCTGTTAAAGCTTTAAATGATGACGAACATATTTTGAAAACTCGAAATCTTATTGCTACGGGAAAAAACTTTTTAACCAAGGAACTGGACAATCTTCACTTGGAATACGTAAGTGGAGAAGCATCTTATATAATGATTAAATTACCAATGAGCGACAGTCTAGCATACAGAAAATTAATGAGCCAAGGGATAATGATTCGTTCAATGACAGGTTTTAGGTTTCCAAACTTTATACGAGTTACCATCTCGGAAATGTACATGTTGGAAGCCTTTATTGAATCACTTTCAAAAATAATTTAACTATGGGAAAAATATGCAAAGCAAAGAATCAATAATTTCCGAATTAAAAAAAACATTCAAACCAATTGAACCGAACAAAAAATTTACCGTACAACCTTTTCAGCCGGAAGATGCATTGGGAGTAATAAAATGCTGCTATGCAATTTATGGCGAAGCTTACCCGATTGATACTTATTACATTCCGGAAAAATTAATTGAAGAAAATAAAAATGGAAATATCTATAGTATTGTTGCAAAAACCAATGACGGTGAAATAATTGGGCACGGTGCACTTTACAGAAGTTCACCTCCGTTTAAAGATTTATATGAAGCCGGACAATATATTATTCTACCACAATATCGCGGTAGCCGTGCAGCATTTCAAATAAATAATATGATTGCAACTTATGCTAAAGAAATTGGCATTTCGGGCTTATATGCCGAAGCTGTTACCAATCATTTAATAACTCAAAAATTTGCCAACCGAACCGGTGCCATTGATACTGCTATTGAAATTGATTTGATGCCGGCCGAAGCATACGAAAGTGATGATAGCGTAACGGGACGTGTTTCTACCGTGTTGCAATTTATAATTTTTAACGACAAACCGCATAACATATTTTTACCTGAAATATACTTAAACAAAGTTGAAGAATTTACAAAGACTTTGAAACTTGATAGAAAAATTAACACCACTAAAAAAGGCAGTGGTAATAAAAATAATTCCGAAACATCTGCACAGTATTTTGATTTTGCCGGCGTAGGACGTTTACAAGTATCCGAAATAGGAAATGATTTTGAAATTGTTTTTAATAACTTTGAAAAAGAAATTGAAAAAAGGAAATATAATATTGCACAAATTTTTGTAACTGTTACACAAGAAAATTGCGAGGATATTTTTAAACTGTTGAATCTTTCGGGATACTTCTTTGCCGGTTACTTGCCACGCTGGATGGATACCGATGCAATTTTATTGCAAAAAGTAATTCATACACCTACATTTGAAGGAATAAATCTTTACACTGAGGATTCCAAAAAACTATTTGAATTTATTAAAAACGACTGGAAACGTTTAACTAAAGATTAAATATAAAAAAATGATTTAATCCGGATTATGCATTAGAATATTTAAAAGGTTTTCTAAATATTAATTCCAACCGGAAACCAACATGTCATGCTGAACTTGATTAAGCATCTTCATTAAATTTGAAACAACATGTAATCAAAAAAAAATCCGAAACAAATTTGGAGTAGCAAATAAAGATGCTGAATAAAAAATTTTCAGCGTAACCTTTTATTGCCATTTCGGTAGATTAATTATTTGGGTCACCCGATTATTTTAGATAACTTTCTGGGATATAACAACTTATAGCTTATTTTGCTCTCCTAGTGCATGATCCGGGTTTAAGGTTAAAATATTTAGAAAACTATAATTTTTAATGGAAAGATAATTTACTTACAACTATTTTCGGTTATTAATTTCCAATTAATCAAATTCAAATATTACGGTAAAACCGGCAATATCAAAAACCTCTTTAATAAAATCAGGCATATTAATGAGCTTTAATTTAATGCCTTTAGGATCAAGTAATTTTGCAGCTACCAAAAACACACGCAATCCCGAACTACTGATATAATTAACCTGCGCAAAATCCACAACAACATTTTCATGACCCGAATTAATTAAATCCGAAATAATTTTTTCAAGTTCCGGAGAAGTGTTTGCATCAATTCTTCCTTCAATCTTAACTTCATGATGATTAGGTCTTTGTAATACTTCTATTTTCATTTGGATTCCTTGTTTATGTATTTTACAATATAAAGATGATTCTTATTCTTCAGTCGTTTATATGATAATTCATCCGCTTTTTGTTTTACGATAAAAATTCCCAGTCCGCCAATTTTTCTTTCTGAAACAGACTTATTTGTGGATTGAATATTAAAGTTTAAAGGATTAAATGCTTCAGCATCGTCAATCATTTCAATTACAATTTTATTATCAAGAACATTTACGATAATTTTTATTTCATGTTTTTCAGTAGTCGTAAAACCATGAGTAATAACATTAGTTACCAGTTCATCTAAAATTAAATTCAATTCAAAAATAATTTTTTGCGACAAATTAAACCTTGTCCCAAGATTTTGAAGAAAAAGGGTCAGTTTTTCCAATTCAATTAAATTATTATTTAGAATAATCTGTGGCATAATCCAAGTTTTACGTAATCATAAATGTTAAGTTTAAATATAAAATTAAATCTTGAAAGACATCGAAAAATTAATTTGGATGATTATGAAAAAACAAGAGTGCATTTTTTGCTGCATTTTGCTCTGCTTCTTTTTTATTTTTCCCTTTCCCTTCACCACATTTTTTTTCATCAACAAAAACATTTATAGTAAAAATCTTTGCATGTTCCGGACCTTCTTCGTTAACAAGTTTATAAACAGGTTGCGTAAATTTTTTTGCATGAGTAAACTCTAATAATTGCCCTTTATAATTTTTGTCTTCCAAGAATTTTTCTGTTTCAATAAAAGGATTAATTAAATTTTTATGAATAAATCTACTTGCTTCTTCCAAACCATGATTCAAATAAATTGCAGCAATAATAGCTTCAAAAGTATCCGCTATAATTGTATTTATACCTTTTTCCGATTCATTAATATATCGTTTGTCGAACAAAACAATCTTTTCAAATTTCAATCTTTTTGCGGCTGCTGCAAGAATATTACTATTGACCATTTTTGCACGAGCTTTTGTAAGATAGCCTTCGCTTTTTTTATTATTGGTTTTAAAAAAATGTTCCGCCACAACCAAGCCAAGCACAGCATCTCCGAGATATTCAAGTCTTTCATTCGATTTATCAAGTTCGGGCGAAATACCAAGATAAGAGCGGTGAGTAATAGCTTTAACAAAGTATTTTGGCATGGTAATATTAACTTGTAGTATTTCTTCAAGAGCCTTTAACTGTTTGTTAAAGGCTCCGGAAAAAACTTGTTCGACTTTATTTTGTCGATTTACTTTAAGAGTTTTAAACCAACTAAAAAAACTCAAAAATCAACCTTTGTATTTTTTAAAAAGTAAGCTTGCATTATGTCCACCAAAACCAAAAACATTACTCATTGCATAATTCAAAGTTTTTTCAACTGCTTTGTTAGGAGTGTAATTCAAATCCAATTCAGGATCCGGTTCTTCATAGTTTATAGTAGGTGGAATAATACTATCTTTAATTGCATAAATAGTAGCAATAGCTTCAATAGCGCCGGCGGCACCAAGCAAATGACCGGTCATGGATTTAGTTGAGCTTACATTTAATTTATAAGCATGTTCCCCAAAAACAGCTTTTATGGCTTTGGTTTCGTTTAAATCATTTAACGGTGTGGAAGTGCCATGTGCATTGATATAATCCACTTCGTTAATCTGAACGCCGGCATCTGCAAGAGCAGCTTTCATTGCACGCTGGGCACCTTCGCCATTAGGGGCAGGTGCAGTAATGTGATGAGCATCTCCCGAAAAACCGATTCCTACCAATTCGGCGTAAATTTTTGCACCACGTTTTTTTGCATGTTCCAACTCTTCAAGAATTAATGTTCCGCCACCTTCGCCCATTACAAAACCATCGCGATTTTTTTCAAACGGACGGCTTGCTTTTTCGGGCGCATCGTTTCTTGTAGATAACGCCTTGGCTGAACAAAAACCACCTAAAGACATTGGAGTTACGGCTCCTTCGGAACCACCGCAGAGCATCAGATCGGCAGAACCTCTTTGAATATGCATAAACGCATCACCAATTGCATGTGCAGAAGTGGAACATGCGGAAATAGTACCGTAGTTTGGGCCTTTTAATCCAAAACGAATTGAAATCTGACCGGCAGCAATATCCGAAATCATCATCGGAACAAAAAACGGACTAATTCTTCTAGGTCCGTGTTGCATATAAGCAGTATGTTGTTCCTCAAAGGTTCTCATGCCGCCAATACCGGAACCATAAATAACTCCGAATTTTTCAAGATCGGTATTTTCCAAATCAATATTTGAATCTTCCATTGCTTGAATAGAAGCCGCCATTCCATAATGCGTAAACGGATCCATTCTGCGTGCTGATTTTCTATCAACATATTTAGTAATATCAAAATCCTTTATTTCAAAAGCAATCTGAGAATCAAAAGCACTGGCATCAAAAGTTGTAATTTTACCTGCGCCATTTTTCCCTTCTTTAAGGGCATTCCAATATTCAACTTGAGTGTTACCAATGGGGGTAACAGCTCCAACACCTGTAACAACAACCCTTCTTTTACTCATATTTCTGTCCAATTATTTTGAAAAAATTATTGCTGCCCCTTAAGCGGCAGCAAATAAAATTCATTAAGATACTTTTTCTGATAAATAAGAAACTGCATCACCAACAGTAGTTATTTTTTCTGCATCTTCATCAGGAATAGATACATCGAAAGCCGATTCAAATCCCATTACTAATTCAACTATATCTAATGAATCTGCACCTAAATCGTTTGTGAAAGAAGCTTCAGGAGTAATTTGTGAATCTTCAACACCTAATTTGTCAATAATAATTTCTTTTACTTTTGCTTCAACGTTCATTTTAATCTCCTAATTATAATTAATAAATAATTTTTTTTGTGAATTCTAAAATCTTATAAAACATTAAAATTTTACATTGCCATTCCGCCATCTACCGAAACAACCTGTCCGGTAATGTAATCGGATTCATTGCTGGCTAAAAAGGCAACAACATTTGCAATATCATTTACTTGTCCCATTTTTTTTAACGGAACTTGATTTAATATTGCTTCTTTTTGTTTATCGTTTAATTTATCTGTCATATCGGTTTGAATAAATCCGGGAGCAACGGCATTTACGTTAATATTTCTTCCGGCCAATTCTTTTGCATTTGCTTTTGTCATACCAATTAAACCTGCTTTGGAAGCAACGTAGTTGGTTTGTCCGGGATTTCCGATAATTCCCACAACAGAGGCCATATTAATAATTTTACCGTAACGTTGTCCCATCATATTTTTAAGAACAGCTTTTGTATAATTAAAAGCGCTTTTCAGGTTTACGTTAATAACAGCATCAAAATCGGTTTCAGACATTCTTAATAATAAATTGTCTTTTGTAATACCTACATTATTAACAAGAATATCTACGCCACCTAATTGCTTATTAGCAAATTCAACTGTTGCTTGAGCATCTTCAAATAAAGCGGCATTAGCTTTAAAACCAAAAACGTTAACTTCTGTTCCGGCTTCGGATTTAATTTCCGCTGCAACTTCTTCGGGAGATTTATCACCAAAATTGATATCCGTAAAAACAACATTACATCCTTCGGAAGCTAATTTGATAACAATAGCTTTTCCAATACCTCTTGATCCACCTGTTACTATTGCTTTTTTTTCATTCAGTCTCACTTTTCACCTCTTTCTTGGAAATCTGTAAATAAAAGTTATAATATACAATTAATTGAAATATGATTCCAATTAGAGTAGATATTCATTATATGAATTTTTGAACATCTTCCCAAGTTGAAATTCCAACTGATGTAACATCTCTGTTAATTCTTTTAACTAATCCTTGTAAAACTTTACCCGGTCCAACTTCATAAAATTCATCGGCTCCGGCTTCAATCATATTTTTTATTGTTTCTTCCCAACGTACCAGTGCCGTAACCTGTTCGAAAAGAAGTTTTTTAATTTCATTTTTATCGGTAATCGGTTTACCTGTAACATTTGCATAAACCGGAATTTCGGCATCATTAAATTCTGCCGCATCAAGTTCGGCTTTCAATTTATCTTTAGCCGTTTGCATTAGAGGAGAATGAAAAGCGCCTGAAACCACTAATTCTTTTACAATTTTAGCACCTGCTTCTTTTGCTAATTCCATCCCTTTTTTAACACCGTTAACAGAACCTGAAATAACAATCTGCCCCGGTGAATTGAAATTTGCACATTGAACAATACCTTCAACGGAAGCTTTTTGACAAACTTCTTCAACAACAGATGCCGGCAAACCAACAACTGCAGCCATTGTACCCGGATTATCAATTCCGGCTTGCAACATACTTTGCCCGCGGAAACGCACCAATTTTGTGGCGGTTTTAAAATCAATGGCATTTGCGGCTACTAAAGCGGAATACTCACCCAATGAGTGTCCTGCAACCATATCGGGTTTTACAGATTTTATCAATGTATTTAATACAACACTATGCAAAAAAATTGCAGGTTGTGTTATATCAGTCATTTTTAATTTATCCATCGGACCGTTAAACATGATTTCCGACAGATCAACACCTGCTGCTTCATTTGCAGTTAAAATTAAATCTTTTGCCACATCGGAATTATCAAATAAATCTTTTGCCATTCCAACTGCTTGGGAACCTTGTCCCGGAAACATAAATACTTTTTTTCCCATTAGTCAATACTCCATACTAAATATAATGCTCCCCAAGTAAAACCACCTCCAAAGGCGGTTAACATTAATTTATCACCTTTTTTGAATTTACCTTCTTTGTAAGCTTCGGCCATACATAACGGAATTGTTGCGGCTGTTGTGTTTCCATACTTTTGAATATTAATTAATACCTTTTCTGGAGTTAATTTTATTCTTCTGGCAGTTGCATCAATAATTCTTAGATTTGCTTGGTGTGGTACAAGATAGGCAATATCGTCTCCGGTTAAATTATTTTTTATTAAAACTTCTTCGGTAATATCAGCCATACTTTTAACAGCAACTTTAAAAACCGCTTTACCATCTTGATAAATAAAATGTTCTTTATTTTTAACTGTTTCTTCTGAAGCAGGGAAAGCACTTCCTCCTGCTTTCATCACCAATAAATCTTTTCCTGAACCGTCAACATGTAATTTAGAGTCTTGAATTCCATATTCCAAATTTGTTGTAGGTTCCAATAGTACGGCCCCTGCTCCATCACCAAATAAAATGCAAGTATTTCTATCTTCGTAATCTGAAATCGAACTCATTTTATCGGCACCAATCACTAATACTTTTTTATACTTACCTGCTTCAATGAAACTTGTACCTGTTTGCAAAGCAAATAAGAAACCGGAACAAGCGGCCGATAAATCAAAAGCCCAAGCATTTTTTGCGCCGATATTGTTTTGTACTAAACAAGCAGTACTTGGGAAGAAATGATCCGGGGTAATTGTTGCAACAATAATCACATCAATTTCTTCGGGATTAATATTATTACTTTTAATTAAATCTTCAGCAGCTTTTGTTGCTAAAACACTAGTACCGCCTTTTTCTAAAATTCTTCTTTCGCTGATACCGGTTCTTGTTTTGATCCATTCGTCGGAAGTATCAAGTATGTTTTCAAAGTATTTGTTATCTAAAACTTTGTCCGGCACATACATTCCAACACCGGTAATTTCAGTTCTTACAGTATTATTTTCATTTGTTTGCATAATCACTCAACGCTTTTTCTATTTTGTGTAGTAGTTGTTTTTCGTGCATTTCTTTTGCTTTAAGAATCATATTTTTAATAGCAGTAGGGCTTCCGGAACCATGCCCGATTATACTAACAGCTTTAACCCCGAGAAGCGGAACCCCACCTTGTTTTTCCGAACTAAAATCAGAAAGAACTTTTTTCAAAGTTCCACGCATAAATAAAACTTTAATTTTGTTAAAAAAACTTTTTAGTGCAAAAGATTTAATTCTTTGTTTAAGAATCCCAACAACACTTTCAGCAAATTTTAAAATTACATTACCTGTAAAACCATCGCAAATAACAATATTTGTTTTGCCACCCAGAATATCCTTACCCTCTACATTCCCCTTAAAATTAATTTCATCTCGAACATTATCCAGCAACTCATATGCTTTTAGCGTAAGATCATTTCCTTTGGATTTTTCTTCACCAACACTCAGTAAACCGATAGAGGGATTTTTTACGTTATAAATTTCTTGAACGTAAATTTTAGACATTATCGCATATTCAAGAAGATGACTTGGCTTACAGTCAACACTGGCCCCGGCATCAAATAAAAAACAAGTACCGGTTTCACTAGGCATTGGTACTCCTATCGTTGGTCGACCAACGCCTTTCAATCTGCCAAGTAATAAGGTAGATGCAGCCATCACTGCTCCTGTGTTGCCGGCGCTAACAAGTGCATCTCCCTTGCCTGAACGCACCAAATTTGCAGAAACAACTAATGAGGAATTCGGTTTTGTTCTTAACGCGGCTGTAGGTGAATCCGACATTGTAATTACATCCTCAGCATCATAAATATTTTGTTCCGGAAAAGAAAGATTGTGTTCATTCAAGGTTGAAATAATTAAATCTTTCTTTCCCACTAACAAAATTTCAATTGACGAATCTTCGGATAATGCAGCTATTGCACCCAACACTTCATTACGGGGGGCAAAATCACCTCCCATCGCATCTAATACAATTCTACATGTAGAATTGTTTGCTGACTTTTTCATTTCACACTAAGATTCTGGTACAAACACAGATCTACCCGCATAATAGCCGCAATTAGGGCAAGCACGGTGATTTAATTTTGCTTCGCCGCAATTAGAGCATGTTGATAATGCCGGTGCAGTTGCTTTATAATGTGTTCTTCTTTTATCTCTTCTGGATTTTGAAATCTTTCTTTTTGGATGTGCCATTATTTTACCTTTTAGTATTAATTTAACTTATCTTTTAATTTCAATAAAGGTTCCCACTTGGGATCTATTTTTTCTTCTTTGCAATTACAATTTTTTTCATTTAGATTTTGCCCGCAAATGCTGCACAAACCTTTGCAATTTTCGTTACAAAGCTTTTTTAAGGGAATAGATAATTTGCAATATTCAATTACATCTTTGGTTAAATCAATCTTATCAGCTTCGGGCGAAATAAAATTAACATTTATATTATCACTGTGAGTTTCTTTTTCATCAAAAATATATACTAATTCAAAATTACTCTTCAATATTTCGGAATATTCAACTGTGCATCTATCGCATTCAAAGCTTGAGTCACATTCCAAATAACAATCGAAAACAATTTGATGCGAGGACTTATCCATTTTTGTACTTAGCTTTACTTTACCATTAAACGGCTCTTTTAAGCCCATCGCTTCAGCATTTTTTTCAAATTCTAAATTGTGAATTCCATTTATATAATTTCTTATCTTTACTATCATCATAAACTCAAAAAAATATGGCGAAAATATAAATATTACATTTTTCTAAAGCAATAATTCAAAAAACATAAACATATTTAAAACCAAGTATTAAATCTACTAATATTTTTTTCTTTTCTCAATATTTTTATATTTATAAATTCTTATTCATATTTATCGAATTAAAACAATAGATCATGATGATAATATATTCTATATTGGCAGCAGTTATCCCTATTTCAATTTATCTTTTCTTAATTTGGAAATTAGATAAATTTGAACCCGAACCTCTATCTTTACTTTTGAAATACTTTCTTTTCGGTGCTTTCGGTGCAACATCTATTTCTTTAATCATTTCACTTATCGTTTATAATTCTTTTTCTGTAAATAATTTTACAGATTTGCAAATAGATATTATTACTAATGCCATTGGGCCTGCTATTATTGAAGAATTTGCCAAGGGAATTTTCTTGATTTTTATTTTTCGTAATAAGCAATTTGATAATTTTACTGACGGTTTGGTTTATGGCGGGGCAATTGGTCTTGGTTTTGCAATGTCTGAAAATTTTCTTTATTATTTTTCGGAATCACATTTTAATTCGTGGATTTATCTGGTTTTAATCCGAACAGTTTTTACATCTTTAATGCATTGTATTTCAACAGCAATTTTGGGAGCTACTTTTGCCAAAGTAAAATTTTCCAATTTCAAAGGAAAGTTTATTTTTGCCTTGCTTGGAATCTTTTCAGCTATTTCTATCCATTTTTATTGGAATGTAAGATTAACATTGGATTATAATTTTTTCGCAACGTTATTGTACATGTTTCTTGTAATTGTTTTTTATTTTTTAATTTTCAATCTTTCCGTAAAAGAAGAAAGGAAAATAATTTTTAAATATTTAAAAAATGAAAGTTTTATAAATATATTGAATTTTAATATTCTTCAAATTATTTCTTCCAAAAAAACTTGGGATAATAAATATCGCAAACATTTAAATAAAACTCAGATTAATATAATTGAATTAGCTACAAAATTGGCATTTAGAAAATTTCAATCGAACCATTCGAATGCAAAACGTAAAAAAAATTATGAAAATGATATACATAAAATTAAAAACAAAATAAATACTCTTATTAATAACTCAGAAACAGACAATGAGAATTACTAAAATCGGAATATTTGGCGGTACATTTGATCCTGTTCATAACGGACATTTAAAAACCGCTGAATTTTTAATCGAAAAAAGAAAATATAAAAAAATAATTTTTATACCGAATTTTCTCTCACCTCATAAAACAAACTCAAGAATCACTTCCCCCTTTCATAGACTAAATATGTTAAATTTAGCTTTAAGCAATAAACCCGAATTTGAAGTTTCGGACTTTGAATTGAAAAGAAATTGCATTTCATATACTTTTGAAACAATTCAACATTTTTCCGAAATTTACAAGGATCTTGAATTAATAATAGGTTATGACAATTTCCTAAACTTCAATTCTTGGAAAAACACAAATCTTATTTTGAACAAAACTAAAGTTGTAATTCTTCGTAGAAACAATAACAAGTTAATTAATATAAAAAATAATCCGAATTTTATCTTTGTTAATTCCCCATTAATTGATATTTCATCTACCGAAATTCGCAATAAAATAAAAACCGACCAATCAATTAAAAACTTGTTGCCTACTACAGTAATTAATTACATAAATAAACACAATCTTTACCGTGACGATAATGATTAAAACAGCTACAATTTTGCTACTGTTATTTTTCAGTACAATCTCGGCACAAAATAAAAACCGGGAACCCGAACCTGAGTTGTTTGAAGGAATTCACTTAATATCAAAATTTATTTCTCAAAATTTTTCTGAACCAAATATTGATTTATCGTTAAACGAAAAAATCACTTTAAACCAAAAAGTAATAGACAAAGTTTATTTTTACGCAATTGAAATTTATAATGGAAACATTTCCGAAGCACTACTGGCACTAACTTTTGCAACTCTTCCATTCAATAAAATAGAAATAGCTTTACCATTTAACCGCCAACTGGTTTTAAAATTACCTTCTGCAAATAAAAATTTATTTCAACTTAAAAACAAATATCTTCCAAAGTACTTTTTATTCGATTCACCTAACAATAATTTCGGTGACAAAGATAAATTAGCTCATTTTTTCGGTAGTGCTTTTCTGAGCTATAATTTTCCATTCTTCAATTTTTCAAATTTATTAGGTATTTTTATAGAAATGTTTGAAGAAACTTTTTCAATTAAAGGCGGAATGGATTTTAGAGATTTGGAAATCAATAATTTGGGTGCACAATTCGGAAAATCTTTAGATGATAATTTTCAATTACCTCCGTCATTTTTTTTTAAAGTATTCAATCTTTTTTATATTAGGGTCAATCATCTGGAGAATATATGAAATCAATACTAATTATTGACGATGAAAAAGTAATTTGCGATAGCATAAAAATGATATTGGAATATGAAAACTACCATGTTGATTATTCTACCGATGTACAAGAAGGATTAGAAAAATTAAAATTCTCAAATTTTCAGGCTTTGCTTTTGGATATTCAAATGCCCGGGACAAATGGTTTTGAAGCATTAGAATGGATTAAGGCAAACGAAATAAAAACAACTGTTATTATGATTTCTGCTTTCGGTAGTTTGGAAAACGCAATAAAAGCAACTAAGCTTGGTGCTTTCGACTTTTTGGAGAAACCTATTGATAGGGAAAAATTAATTATTTCAGTACGAAACGCAGTCCAGCATAACTCTCTTGAAAAAGAAAACGAACAACTAAAAAAAGATTTGGAAAGCGAATATTCAATTATCGGACAGTCTGAATCAATAAAACGAATTTTCCAAACAATAGACAAAGTTGCTCCTACTGATGCACGAATTCTAATAACAGGTGAAAACGGAACAGGCAAAGAATTGGTAGCAAGAGAAATTCATAAACAAAGTAACCGAGCCGATATGCCCCTAATTGAAGTTAACTGTGCCGCCATCCCTAACGAACTTATTGAATCGGAATTGTTCGGACATGAAAAGGGTTCTTTTACCGGAGCATCACAACAACGAATCGGTAAATTTGAATTGGCAAACGGTGGAACTTTGTTTTTGGATGAAATAGGTGATATGAGTTTGCAAGCACAAGCTAAAGTTCTAAAAGCTATTGAAGATGGCCAAATTGAAAGGGTTGGCGGAAGCAAAAAACTTTCTGTTGATGTTAGAATTATTGCCGCCACTAATAAAAATCTAATTGAAGAAATAAAGGAACAACGATTTAGGGAAGATTTATTTCATCGTTTGAATGTAATTCCAATTTCTATCCCACCGCTGCGCGAAAGAAAAAGCGATATTCCACTTTTGGTTAATCATTTCCTTAAAAATTATGCGGAAAAAAACAGAATACCATTAAAAGAAATTTCTGAAGATGCAATTGAAATAATTAAAGCTCAAGATTTTACCGGCAACGTAAGACAATTAAAAAATCTTGTTGAAAGAATTTTAATTATGTCTAACAACAATATTATTTCTAAAAAGGATGTTGAATTGTTAATTACACCTGTTTCTAGTAATAGCGGCACTTTAATTAACTCTGAGGATACTTTCCAGGAATTTAAAGAAAAAGCTGAACGAGCTTATATTCTATACCAGCTTGAAAATCATCAATGGAACATTAGTAAAACCGCCGAAGCTATTGATATTCAAAGAAGTCATTTGTACGGCAAAATGAAAAAATACAATATTGAAAAAGGAAACAACTAATGAGTACAATTTTTACAAAAATCATCAATCGCGAAATTCCGGCTGATATTGTTTACGAAACTGAAAATGTGTTGGCGTTCCGAGATATTAATCCGCAAGCCCCAACTCATATTTTAATTATCCCGAAGATTGAAATTCCAACTGTGATGGATTTAAAACCGGAGCATTCCGGTATTGTTTCGGAACTTTTCACCGTTGCAAATAAAATTGCTGTTCAAGAAAAGATTTCGGAAGAGGGATTTAGAATTGTAATTAACTGCGGCCCTAAAGGTGGACAAGAAGTATATCATTTGCACCTGCATCTTTTGGGAGGCAGACAAATGACTTGGCCGGCCGGGTAGTTTATAAATTAACTTTAATCAAAAGTATTATAAACAAAAATGTTTACAAAAAAAGAACAGAATAAAATCTGTTCTTTTTTATTTGATGTAAAATGCTGTTGAAAAAGCTCCCACCCAATGTTTAACTGAAAAAACAGCTGTTATACCAAGCGAAGTATTTTTGATCGGTATAACACCATTGGAAAAAGTATCCCCGTAAGAAATAAATCTTGATTCTATTTTTTTATTTAATAATTTTTCAACTATTCTATTTATTGTTAAAAGCCCCATTATAATCGGGTATCTACCACACCACAGCGGAGGATTATTTTCTTCTAAGGGCCAAATTTGCTGTGTTAAATTGAAAAGCACTTCATCCGTAATTTCGTTATTTAAGTATGTGTTTACTAATTCTTTATCCTTTGCAGTTGCAATTTTATGGGCATTTAAATCATCGCCATAAATTGTATTTTCAAAATCTTCCCCGTAATGATTAGCATCACTGGAAATTAAAAACATTATATCCTTGCCAATCGTATAATTTTTCTTTTCAATATAATTACAAATTATATCCGAAAGCTCATTCGAAATTTCCTGCATTTTGTCGAATGGCATTTTAGTAATCATTATCGGTGTAATTTTCACTTTCGGGTTATTTTTTTGAATAAATGGAATTAAAGCTTCAATGGAATGTTCTAAAGAATGGGCTTTATTACTAACAATAAAATATTTATCCGATAAATGCAGTTTAATTCTTTCTCGCAAATCGGAAATATACACTTTACCCATTGGACCTTTCCAATTATCAAAACTATCTAAAATCAAAGTGTTCTGCGGATCATCCATCGCCATTCGAACTCTTCTGTGTGTTACGCCGAAAATTACTACTTCTTTTACGTTTACGTTTTTCAATAAAGCATACTCTTCTTTTCCTGCATACAAGTAATCATCGTGCGGCGATATTCCGCCAATTAAATTTTTCTTCGGAATATTTGGTATTGAGCTGTCATTATCAAAAAAATTATAAATGGTTTCAATTTCATTTTTTGTCCAACAAAACCCTATTTTATCTTTTATCGGCCTAATATATTGTGCTTCCGTAAGCATTAAAAAAATAAAAAAGATTAAAAATATTTTTTTCATTATTCCTCCTTTAACGTTTACAAGTATAACATCAAAGAATAAAATTTTCCATAATAATTTTTAAAATAAAAAACCCCGAATATAATCGGGGCATTAAATCTTAATTTACAAATGCATTGTTAAAATAATCGTTGAAAAATTTCTCAATAAAATCACAACCGTAATCATATTGTCTTAAAGAATTATCTTCAGTTGTTGTTTTGAATTTAAGAAGCGGTTTTTCAGCAAATGAAATTATTTTAATAATTTCATCCAAAATATCTTTCGGGTTTGCATTTATTTCAACATTAAACAAAGCTGCTAATTCGGATAATTGTTTTAACGAATTATCAGTTTGATAAAAATCATCGTTAGAATTAATATTCTGAATCATTTTTTGAGTGTTTGTAAAGCTTCCACCCATTTCAAAAGGCAATGTAGCCGGTAAAATTAAATTTGCTTTTTTGGCCGTATCTGTTAAAAAATAATCTTGAACAACCAAAAAATCAGATTCGATGTTTTCATTCTGAATCTGACAACCAATAGGGTCCTCCCCGAAAATGAAAATATTTTTAAGCTTTCTGGAATCTAACAATGTTTTCAAATTCCGAATCTCGTTGCTTAATTCCGCAACTTTCCAAATTGATTTTAATTTTCCAATTTTTTCTTCATCTGAAATTTCTATTCCCGCAACGGTATTGTTTTCATTAATACCCATATCAAACAACCCTTGAGAATTATTCTTTTCTTTTAGTGAAATCATTCCTGAAGAGGTTTTTCCCAATTTACCGGTTATTAAGCAAAGATTAAAAATCTCTTGAGCGGTATTTGCGGAAATTTCTTTTTCCGAAAAAATCAAAATTCCATTTAATTCTTCATTAAACTTATTTGCAAAGCTTATAATTTCTTCTTTAGTAATTCCAGACTTTTCTACTAAAGAATCAAAATCCTCTTCTAATAAAGCCTTTTTGTACTTTTCAAAATCAACGGTATTATCAGAAATAAATAGTGAATTTTGTTTATTATCTGAAAGTAAAAAATAATTCACAGCTTTTACAAAGTAATAATACGAATTTAATTTTAAGCTTGAATTAAATTTATATTCCATAGAACTTTTTTCTTTTGTAGTAATCAGTTCAACGGGAATATTTTTCATAACAGCAGAATTGGTTATCATAAA
>CAZCBD010000043.1:0-15964 GCA_964496755.1 uncultured Melioribacteraceae bacterium | reverse complement strand
AGGCAGTAAAAAGGGATTTAAAATCGGGCAAATTACCTAAAAACAAAAATGAAAGAGTTTCTGTAAAATTTTTATCCATTGATATCACAACTAATGTTGCTATTGCAAAGTTTGATTTTTATGTGGGTAATAAGCTAATTTATACAGATTATCAATCTCTCTATAAATTCCAATCGGGTTGGAAAATTGTAAGTAAAGTATTTTATAAATATCAGTGATGTGTTATGAATAAAACTATTAAAAATGTACTGGCAATTAGTATTGCCATTTTACCAATCAATTTTATAATGATATGGTACAGACTTACGCAAACCGAGAATTTTACTACTACGGATATGACTTTATATCCTTTGCTTTTTGGCGGTGGAACTATTATTCTTATTCTTTTACTCAACAAATATTTATTAAAGTCGTCATTCAAGGAAACGTTTAATTCCGGTAAGGGACTTTTTCATAAAGATATTATTGTTGGCATTGGTTTAACAGTGGTATTTTTTATTATGTTTTTTATTGAACGTGCAACGCTTTATCGTTGGATACCTAATCATAATCCGCCAAATACCGAATTAATTAATACAATGATAGATTTGGCAAATAATCCATGGTTAATGATAATTTGGTTTGGTCCTGTATTGTGGATTGGTATTGCGCTTTTTGAAGAACTTTCCAGAACTTTTATGTTAAAAGCATTGTGGAATATTAGTAAAAATAAGGACTGGCAAATAATCGTTATATTTTTAACATCAGCGTTAATTGGTTTTGCTCATATATATCAGGGATTGGCGGGAGTAATTTCCATTGGGATAAAAAGTGTAGTGATGTGTTTCTATTTTTATAAATATCGCAGATTATTACCTTTAATTATTTCACATGGGCTTTACGATGGTTTTCAATTTCTGTTTTTTGTTTTGCAATTTCAAAATTAAATGAATTTGATCAAGTGAATAAATCTATCCACATAGTATTTCTGTTTTTGCTTTTCTTCCTATCCTGCCAATCACAGGAAATGGAAAAAACAAAAACGGAACAAGTTGTTTTATTCGAACAAGTTTGGGGTATGGTAAACAATCATTTTTACGATTCTAATTTTAACGGCGTAAATTGGAATAAAACTTTTCATGAATATAAAGTTAAAATCGAAAATTGTAAAAACACCGATACTCTTTTTTATTTACTGAACCGGATGCTTTTTAAACTAAACAGTTCACATTGCGGAGTTGGCTTGGTATCCAAATTAAAGGATGTTGTTTCACCATATATTTTTAAAAGTGGAGAAATAGGTATTGATATTAGAATAATTGAAAATCAGATAATTGTTACAAAGGTTCTAAAAAATTCCTCGGCAGAAAAAGCTAAAATTAAAACCGGTTTTGTAGTTAAAAAAATTAACAATTTAACCTTAGATGAAATAGAAGAGTTTGTTGAATATAAGCCTCCGTTCAACAGTAGAAACAGTAAATTTCATTTAACAAGCGAGGTATTGAGGCGTATTTACGGAGAGCCGAATACAAGCATTAAAATTGATTTTTTAGATAGAAATGCGAATTTATATTCGGAAACATTAATCCGAACCGAGCGAAAAAACGGATTTTCTTTAGCCAAGGGAATGCCGCTTGCCTTTTTGGAAACAAAGAGCTGTTTTTTTGCTGATGATATTGCTTATTTAGCATTAAATGCCTTTAGTTTGGCCAATTCGGAAATTGTTTTAAATAATTTACGAAAAGTCAGAAATTCAAAAGGACTTATAATTGATTTAAGAGGAAATGATGGTGGTTCAATTGATGCAATGAAATTATTGCTCGGCAACTTTGTTTCTAAGAATAGAAAGTATGGGGTATTCATTAATAGAGCTGAGAACAACGAAGATTTTATTAAACCGAGTAAGCCGGCATACAAGGGAGAAGTAGTTGTTTTGGTAGATGAAATGAGTATTTCCGGGGCAGAAAATATGGCGGGAATTATTCAACAATTGAGAATTGGAACCGTTATAGGTAATAGAACTCCGGGACAATTGTTATGGGGACGCGGATATCTAATAAATGATAGTGTTGCCTTAGCTATACCAATTTATAAACTTGAATATTTGAATGGATATAATCCGGAAAATAATGGGATTATTCCAGATATTGAAATTGGATTAAATATTGTTGATTTACTAAAAGGCAAAGATAGTCAGCTTGAAAAAGCACTAGAATATTTAAAAGAAAAAATAAAAATAAATAAGTAAAATAACTATGAGTAGCTTAACAGATTTACCAAATATCGGAAAAACTTTAGAAAGAAAGCTAAATTCCGTAGGGATTAAAACCGAGCAAGAATTAAAAGCTATTGGCAGTAGAAAAGCAATAATTAAAATTGCCTCAATAAAAAATAGTGATGTGTGTATAAATATGCTTTATGCACTTGAAGGAGCAATACAAGGAATTAGATGGCACGGGTTAAGTGCCAAGAAAAAGCAGGAGTTAAAAGATTTTTTTGAAAAAACAAACAGGTAAAAACAAACAGGTAAAAATCGTTGTGATGAATAAAAATGTTTTTCTATGTTTTATATTATTTTTTGTGATTATTTCTTGCAGGGGACAGTCTTCAAAAGATAAAAACATTAAAATATTAAATACTGTATGGGAAACTATTAATACACAATATTTCGATTCAACATTTAGTGGCTTAAATTGGCAGGAGGAGTATGAAAATTATAAACCGATAATTGCTTCTTGTAAATCGGACGATAGTTTATTTTATTATTTAAACAAAATGCTTTTTAGATTGGGGGTTTCACATTTGGGGGTTGTTTCGGCAGAGGAAGTAAATACTGTTGGCGATCCTCAATTATTTTTGGATGGTACTCTGGGTTTGGATGTAAGATACATCGATAATAAAGTAATTGTTATTTCTGTTCATAAAAACTCATCAGCTTGGGTAGCAGGTTTAAAACAGGGGTTTGAATTGGTTAAAATAAACGGTCATACAATATCGGAAATTGTTTCTAAACGGAGAGCGGAACCAACTCCGCCATTTAATAATCGGAATCTTGCTTCAATGATTACACAGGATATTATTCGAATGCTTTATGGCAGGCCCGGGGATAAAGTTGATTTAAGTTATTATGATGAAAATAACAAAATGCAGGAGGTGGAATTAGTATTAAAACATCGAAATCTGCATAAGGCTTCGCTTACACCTGATTTACCCGAAATATATGCGAGGGTAGATTCAAAATTATTGAATGATGAGATTGCTTATATAAAGTTTGATGTTTTTCATCCTGTGATTTTAGATTCGATCATTCAATTAATTGCGAAGTATAATAAAGTTCCGAATTTAATTATTGATATTAGGGGAAATCCGGGAGGTGATTTTAATACCAGAAGAGTTGTTGCAGAGCAGTTTGTATCGAAAAGAACTCTTTTTTGGGTTTACAAATATAGAAATGAGACCAGAAAAGTTTTTCTTGAACCTACTACAAATCCGTATCTTGGCAAAGTAGTAATCTTGGTTGATGAGATGAGTGGTTCATCAAGTGAGGAATTTGCTGGTGGAATGCAAGGGATTAAAAGAGCAGTGGTTATTGGCAAACAGACGGCAGGTAAAGTCTTGACTATGGAAATTGTAGAGTTATCCGAAGGAGCGTTGTTAATATATCCGAATTCCCAAACACGGACTGCAGGTAATAGAATTTTGGAAGGAATAGGGGTTGTTCCTGATATTAATATTGGGTTAACTAAAAGAACATTATTAAAAAATAGAGATATTCAAATAGAGGCGGCTATAAGGTATCTTGCCGGTAAAAAATAAATTGATTTTCTATTAGCAATAGCATGATTCAGATGAGTATAATTTTGCTCGTTATGTTCAGTGTAAAATTGTTTGCTTCTTCGTGCAGCAAGATGTATTTTGTAAAATCAACGAACAATGATATAGCTATGGTAGCAATATTAGGTTTAATTGAAGATAGAATTATTTAATCAATAATATTACGTAATTTGATAAATAATAAAACAAGGGTAAAATTTTAATAATGGGGAAATACGGTTTAAATAAGAGAACGAATTCAGGCAAATACGCGGAGTTAAATCGGCGAAATTTGCCCCGACGAAAATCAATTAGATTGAAGGGATATGATTATTCGCAACCGGGGTGGTATTTTGTTACAATTGTGACAAAATATCGCAAAAATTTGTTTGGTAAAATTGATAATGGTAGAATGATATTAAATGATGCCGGTGAAATGGTTGAAAAATGGTATTATGAATTGGAAAATAAATATCCAAATATAAAATGTTGTGAAAATATTATAATGCCAAATCATTTTCATTGTATAATTGAAATCACCAACATCGTAGATGAATTCCCCCAAACCGATGAATTCCCCAAAACCGAATGCAACAATGATGGTTACAAACAAATGGTGGAAAACGCGTCAACGTCGTGCGGCACGGGAAAAATATCGGGCACGGGAAAAATATCGGGCGAACACGTCGGTTCGCCCCTACATCGGGTGGTGCAATGGTTTAAAACAATGTCGACAAATGAATATATTCGTGGGGTGAAATATTTTAATTGGAAACCGTTCGATGGAAAATTGTGGCAACGTAATTATTGGGAACATATTATTCGTAATGAACGTGAATATGATCGTATTGCACATTATATTATTAATAATCCGATTAAATGGCAAAATGATAAATTTAATCGTGAAAATGGTAATATCGTGATGGAACCGGTAATTCAATATAATCCGAATCTGGATGATATAATTTTTTGAATTATCTTTAATTTATTGGAATCTTTTTGCCAGATTACGTATTCAATTTTTAATTATAAATTTATATTTTAAATATTTTTTTATTACTTAGTGAATACATAATTGTTCTTCTAATTTATATTGTAATGTATTCAGAGTTTGTTTATATGATTTTAATTCATCCAATATATTCGATTTTTTATGATCGAATTTAGTTTTTATGGTTGAAAATAATTCAAAATAGTAATCTATGCCTTCGTTTAAATTTTTTAGAAAATTAAATAAATATTTTTGCTGTTGATCTGTTAGTGATATTTTTGTTTCATCTATTTTATTTTTTAAAAAATCAACAAAGATATTTAATTCTTTTATAAATACATTAGGGCGATCTGTTCTGGTAATTACATTTGTTCTACCGTAAATATGATCAATCATTTCTTTTAGACTCAGAATCTTTGAAAAATATGCAATATTAGGACCGGGACAAACTGAAACTCCTTTGCCTTCTATTCTTGTGTCTAAATTATTTACAAGCAGAGCGGAAGTGCCCAAACCAACACAGATACATGCTTTTTCTACAATTTTTTCGTATCCAATTTTATATTCTTCAGGTGTAGGATTAGTTGATTTAAGTTCATTTATTTTTAATTTTTGATATTCGTGAGATGCAGTACAAAGATTTTTATTAAACTCATTATTTAAACAAACAAATTTCTTGGGGCATGCAGTTCCGGGTTTTCCTTGTTTAATTAATGATATTTTTTCAAGATCTTTTGTATTGTTTTTTAAATTTAAAAAAGGTACGCCGAGGGGCGAAATATTACTTAGATAAACATCATCTTCTGTTGCATCAATTAATTTATTAAAAGTGATTTCATCAACATTTGTAACTTCCGGTACTAAAAGAAAAGGAGTAGCCCAGCCAACGGAATCAACTTTGTAATGGTCAATCAAAAATTGATGCTCTTTGGCCGTACCAATGCCACCTTGAACAGTTATTTTTACTGGTAAAGGTTTTTCCGGTACATAACGTTTTTTAATAGAAAGAGCTTGTTTAAAAATAGCATGGATTGTTTCAATTAATTCGGATTTTTTATCTTTGAAGCTTTTTAGTATTGGGCCAAGTAAAAATCCGTCTTTTGCAAAAGCATGTCCGCCACAATTAAGTCCGGATTCAATTCTGTATTCTGAAACCCAAAGACCTTTTTTTGCGAGAAATTTACCCTGTATTAAAGCAGATCTAAAATCGCTTACTTTTATACTGATTTTCTTTTTAATCATGTTTTCGGTATTCGGATAAAAATCGTCGAAAAATTCCATATAACTAAACAGTCTCGTATTCATTCCGGCAGATAAAATTATCGAAGAATTTAGATTACTATTGGCATAACCTCTTAATGCGGAATGGGCATCGTTAAATTTAACGGGTAATTTCTCTCCGTTTTTATAATTTTCTTTATCAACTTTGGTCATAATGTTTACGTCTATGCTTCCCATTGATAATTTGTCTTTTATCCATTGCAAGCTTTCTTGTAAACCGAAACGTTTTGTAGCTTTGTTAAATTCTTGTTTTGTTGCTGAGTTATCCGGCAATAAATCCAGATATTTTAATATTTTTTTTCCGTCATTTTTTAATTCATTAAATCTTTTAGTTGCTAATTCGTTTATCAAATTCAAGTATTCGGTAATTCTTTTTGCTCTAAAATCTTCAATCTTATCGGTAATTTCTTTGTAAGAAATTGAATATTTTTGGGAATACATTTTTCTCAATTTTTCGAGAAGTATATCGTCTACTAATGAAATTACGGAATCTATTCCGTACTGAGCAACTTTCAATGGAGTGTCAACTGTAAATCCAATGCCCATTACGGGAATATGAAACGAATGTTCTTTTTGCATAAATATTGCCTCGTTATCTTTTTTGGAATTGATGCAGTGTCGGATAATATTTCTTGCATCAATCCGATGTTAATGTAATTGCAAATATATCTTAAATAATATCTGATATATTTTTTTGTATCCGTAGAAATAAAGTATAATTAAATTATTATTCGGAATATTCTAAATTTGGTTAATTGGTTTTACAACTTAAATATTCTGATATATATTTTTTCCTAATTTTAAAAACACTTTCGATATTTAATTTTTAGGATTAAGATCTTTTATTTCTCTTACCAATATATGAAACTTTAATTCCATTAGATATATTATCGACTTTTTAAATGAAACTTTTTTAAACAAAAAATTGAAAGCTGAAAAAATTGAAAATACAAAAATGAAGAATTAAATTATTTATTTAAACTTGTTTCCACTTCCTTTTTAATTTCTTCTAACTCTTCCCATCTTAAATAAAGCGCATTTACTTTTTCTTTTGCTTGCTGTAGTTCATTGTTTAGTGTTTCGATTTTATCTCCGTATTTTTCATAAAAATCATTTTGAGCAAAAAGATTTTCCAAGCGTTGAACTTCTGATTCTGCATTTAAAATGTCATCTTCAATTGTTTCAATTTCTTTTTTTTCTTTCCAGGAAAGTTTTCTGATTTTTTGTTTTTTAGAAATTTGTTTCTTTCTTAAAATATTTGAGTTTGAAGTATTGTTTTTCAAGCGTCCGGATTTTTTTTCGAGATAATAATCGTAGTTACCTTCGCTCAAATATATTCGGTTGTTTTCAAAAGCTAGAATAGAATCGCAAACGCGATTTAAAAAATATCGATCGTGGCTTACAACAATTGCGCAGCCTTCAAAATTAATCAAGGTTTCTTCAAGTATTCGTAATGTTGGTAAATCAAGGTCATTTGTTGGTTCGTCAAAAATCAGAAAATTTCCTCCGTTTTTTAAGATACGAGCTAAAGTTAAACGACTTTTTTCTCCACCCGAAAGCCGGCCAACGAGTGTATTTATTCTATCGTCGGTGAAAAGAAAACGTTTAAGGTAGGTCCAGACTTTAATTTGTTGGTTACCGAATTTTACAAAATCATTTCCATCACTTACAGCTTCAATTACGGTATTCTCATCGTTTAGAATTAGGCGCGATTGATCAATATAATTAAACGAAGTATTTTCGCCGATTTCAATTTTTCCTTTGGTAGGTTTTAATTGTCCAAGAATAATTTTCAATAAAGTGGTTTTGCCCACGCCGTTTTTACCAACAATACCAAGTGTTTTGCCGGCTTCAAATTTAAGATTCAATTCGTCAAAAAGCTTTCTTTCGCCAAAAGACATTTCCACATTTGTAAGTTCAAGAATTTTTTTGCCCAGTCTTTCCGGAGTTGGAATAATCATTTCAACATCAAGTTCTTTTTGAAATTTTTCTTTGGAAGCTACATTGTAAAAGGTGTCCAATCGGTGTTTGGATTTTGAGGTTCGAGCTTTTGGTCCGCGAGCAATCCATTTTAATTCACGACGCAAAAAATTTTGTCTGTTTAATTCTTCTTTTTCTTTAATTGCTTCACGTTCGGCTTTATTTAGAAGGAATTCGGTATAATTTCCGTGATGAGAAAAAAATATTCCATTAGAAAGTTCTACAATTCTATTGGCAATTCGGTCTAAAAAATATCTATCGTGCGTAACAAAAATGCAAGTTCCATTGTAAGCAGAAAGGAAATTTTCAATCCATTCAATAGATTCAGTATCGAGATGATTTGTAGGTTCATCCAGAATCAGTAAATCAGGTTTTGAAATTAAGGCTTTACATAAGGCCACACGGCGTTTTTCGCCTCCCGATAAATCGTTAATAATCAAATCCTTTTCGGGGGCATTTAATGATTTAATAATTACATCTATTTGTTTTTCGATATTCCATGCATCGGATTCAATAATTTTTTGTTCTATAATTTCCTTTTTCGGGGAATTGAAAGGAAGATTTTCGTATTCATTCAGTAGGGTTAAAATCTTAGATGCACCTGAGAGTATATTTTCCTTAACGGTTTTATTTGAATCAAGAGTAAACTCTTGGGAAAGGAAACTAATATCCAAATCTTTTTTTTTAGAAACATTACCCGAATCCGGTTGCATTAAGCCGGAAATAATTTTCAGGAAAGTTGATTTGCCGGCACCGTTTCTGCCGACTAATCCGATTCTATCTTTTTCGTGAATACTAAGCGAAGCATTTTCTAAAATTATTTGTTCGCCAAAATGAACATTTAGGTTTAATGCTGTAAGTATAACTTGATTTATATTGTTATTCATTTAATCCAAATGATTTTATCGCAAATGTAATAAACAAATATAACGAAAAGTAAGGAGAGATAAGTTGCTGTTAATTATAAATTTATAATTGGAAATTTTTTTAAAATTCGTTTTATTTATATAAAATATTTAATTTTAAGAGAATAAAATATTTTGAGAATGTTTTTACAATTTATTTGATTTGGTTGGCTTTTTTAATTTATAAAAGGCTTAATTATTTATATTTGAAATGGTAAGTATTTGAATAATTAATAATTTATTATTCATTTTTAAATAGAAAATAACTATTCTATAGTTTCATATTTTAAAACAAGAAAAGAATTTATACTTGTAAAATGAAAAAAACGATTTATATTTTAGTGGCTATCGGAATAACCTTTAATTTTGTTTTAGGACAAAACAATGAATTAAATTCCGAATCATTTCTAAAGTATAAAGAATCGCAAGCCGACGAGTATTATTTAACTGGTATAAAATACTATTTGCAATCGAAATACGATAGTTGTAATTACTATTGTTTCAAAGCTATTTCATTTTTTAAAACAAATGATAGGTATATTAAAAAACGTTTAAAATGTTATAATCGTGTAGCAAAAAGTTATAGAATGCTTCGTAATAACAAAAAGGCTCTCGAGTATTTTCACAAAATTATTAATGAAGGCAAAGGGAAAGTTGATGAAAGTTATTATTCAGTTTGTAGTGCAAAATATAGTATAGCAAATTATTATTATGGGCGAAGTAATTATCTTAAAGCAAAGAAATATTTGTTGGAACTTGATAAGGCATATGAAAGAATTAAAAATTCAACGGATGATGATTTACTTTTAATAGGAAGAAGTTATAATACCTTAGGATTGGTTTATCATAGATTGGGAGTTTTTAAGTCGGCATTAAATTATTTTAAATTGGCGTTAAATGCAGATTTGTCGAGAAAAAGAATAAATAAAGTTTTATTAGCATATCGATATAATAACATTGCAAATCTTTTTAAAACCCAAGGCGATTATGATAATGCACTTGAATATTATAATTCCGCATTAAACATTAAATTAAATAGCATTGCAAATAGTGCTTCAACAGCCAGAACGTTAAGCAACATAGGAGTAACCTATGCGGCAAAAGGTAATTATAAAGCAGCTTTGGAATATATTCACAAAGGATTAAAAAAAATATTAAAAACAAAATATGATTTTGCTATAGCTTGGCATTATAGCAACTTAGCGTATGTCCAATATCTAATGAAAGATTATGAAAGTTCTATTAACAATTACAAAGCTGCAATTACAGTGCAAGAGGAAAGATTTAATACTAATAAAAAACAAATTGCAGAAGAGTATTTGCATCTTGGAGATGTTTTTTTGAAGATAAAGAATTTTAAAGAAGCTTTTAAAAATTACTTTAAATCATTAAATCTTAACATTAAAATATTTGGGGTTAAGCATAAAATAGTTGCCCAAGTTTTTTCGTCGATTGCACTTGCATATCAAAAACAGAGTAAACTTAAAAAAGCATTAAAATATTTTAGTAACGCCATTGAATCAATAATTTCTAAAAAAAATCAATATGAAATTGATAGGGTAGCTACACCGGTTTACATAGAAATATTAAAAAAGAAAATCAATCTGTTAGTGGAAATATTTGAACAAACAAATCCGGAACAAAAACATTTAAAAATTAAATATTTAGAAGAGACTATTTCAATTTGTAAATTAATTTTCAGAATAATTGATAAAATGCAGCGAGGATTTCAGTCCGACGGCTCAAAATTATTTTTTGCAAAAGAGGCAATGCCATTATATTCCAAAGCAATTGAAATGGCAATCAAACTTTCCGAATTAAAAAAATCCAAATATTATAAATACTTAGCATTTAATTTTGCTGAAAGAAATAAAGCTAATATTCTACTTCAGAAATTAGATCAATCAAAAGCAACAAAATTTTCAGGTATTCCTGAGTCGTTACTTAAAAAGGAAGATTCATTAAAAGTATCTTTGGCTATTATTAATACCGAATTGAAATCAATGGTCGAAACGAATACAAAAGTAAAAGAATTAAACGAAAAATATTTTGAATACAAAAATAAATTAATAGAGCTAAGAGAATATTTTGAAACAAAATATCCTAAATATCATAAGTTAAAGTACCAAGTAAAAACTATTTCGGTGAAAAAGGTTAAACAACTTTTAGATAATCGCACTGTTTTGTTAGAATACTTTATGAGCGATAAAAATTGTTTTGTTTTTTTAATATCAAATAAGGATTTTAAGATTATAAGACTTAATATTTGTAAAGAAATTTATAACGATGTGGATGAGTTTTTAGAAGGTATTATTGAAAGAAAGATGGCAAAGTACATTCATTATGCGAAAGTAATTTACAAGAAAATCATTTTTCCAATTGAAAGTGAAATTCAAAATTACAAAAACTTGTTAATTATTCCGGATGGAGCCATAGTTAATATTCCTTTTGAAGCAATAATAACCGGTTCGCATGAAGAGGTGGAATACAAAACCAAGGGATATCATAATTTAAATTATCTAATTAAAAAGTTTAATATTAAGTATAGCTATAGCGCGGAATTACTTTCCGAATTGACTTTAAACGCTTCAGGGAATAAAAATTACAAAAAACCTAAATATGATTTACTTGCCTTTGCTCCTGAGTTTTCGGAAGAGAATTTTAAAAAGATTGAAACAAATCTAAGGAGTACTACATTAAAGCCGTTACCTTCAACAAAAGAAGAGGTATTAGGGCTTAAAGAATGTTTTAATCAGAATTATAATTTATTGGATTGGTGTTACAATAAATTAACAGGGAATTTAACCCAAGTATATACATATAATTTGGCTTCGGAAAGAAATTTAAAAAAATTAAATTTAGTGAATTTTAAATACGTTCATTTTGCAACTCATGCATTAATCAATTCCAATCAGCCGGAATTATCCGGATTATTGTTATGGAAAAAAGATTCTCGAGAAGATGGTTTTTTAAGATTAAATGAAATCTACAATCTAAAATTAAATGCTGAGTTGGTTACATTAAGTGCTTGTGAAACGGGAAAAGGCAGATGGATGAAAGGGGAAGGATTAATTGGTTTGGCGAGAGGATTTATTTTTGCAGGTGCAAAAAATGTTTTAATTTCATTTTGGCAAGTTGATGATTTAAGTACAAAAAGAATAATGAAAACTTTTTATAAAAATTTATTAAGTGGAATGTTAAAAGCCGAAGCATTGCGAATTACAAAATTAGAAATGATTAACAGTAAAAATGATTATTCGCTTCCCTTTTACTGGGCGGCTTTTTCTTTGGTTGGCAAAAATTATTAAATAAATTTTTTAAAAATTTATTTAAGTTTTGAAATCAAATTATTTGCGGAATTTTTATAAAAACTCTCCAGCTTTATATTATCAACGGTAATAAACCATTTAAGTGCAGTAGCTTTATCGTTTTCCATTAAAAATGCTTTACCTAAAAAATAAGCATATTTTTGTTGATAAAAATTTTCATCGGTACTATTGTATGCCGCTGTTAAGCTTTTAATTGCTTTTTCGATTTTCGTTTTATCAAATACAGGAAATAAACCCAGTATCTGAGTTTCAGCATCCAAAAGGGAAGTGATGTCCTGATTAGATAATTGAGTTGCATCGTTTCCACGTGTACTCGAAGAAGATAGTTTTATCATTTCAGTTTCGGTAGGGTTTAATCTTGCCAGATAATAATATTCGGGTGTAATAATTTTATAAGAGAAAACGTATATTAAAGCAAATATCAGCAATGCTGAAAAAGAATATCGAATTACGTTTTTTTGAAATAAATTCGAAATAAATGGTATAAATGAAAAATTTATTTTTTCGTCAAGATCGGAAGTTTTTTTATTTAAAACATTGCTTTCAATTTTATTTACAATAAGCTTAGCTTCATTTTCAATTAATTGTGAATCGGTTATTTCCTGCAAACTATCCACAACTGCAGAACAAAATCTACATTCGGTTAAATGATTTTCAACATCGAATATTTGAAAATTTTGTAGCTTATTGTTAGCATAATCAGATAATAATGCAAAATCGGGACAATCGGAATGTTGATATAATTCTTCAACAAAAGAATTACTCCAATTATTATTTCTCGTTTTTTCTTTATTCATTTCCATATCTATTATTTAAATTACTTTTAATCTTTTTTTTAGATTCAATTTTCCGTTTTGAATGAACGATTTTATTTCTTTCAACGAATAATTTGTATACTTGTTAATTTCTTTATAACTCAATCTATCTGAAAAATAAGCTTCGTTTAAGATTTTCACCTTAAAGTTACAAATTTCATCGCTTGAAAATGAAATCTCATTTTCATTATCGAATAATTCCGATAATTTATCATAAAAAAAACCTTCACCCCTAAATTCAATATTCTTCAAAATATTTAATTTTTGAAGAATATTAACGGGTAAATCATGTTCAAGTTTTTTTATAATTTTGTCAGTTATTTTATATCCTTTAAAATAAAATAAGCAAAGGCATTTTTTTTGATGCTCCGGTAAAGAGTCAATTGCCTTTTTTAAAAGTTTCGAGTTAATGCTTATTTCGTTCAATTCTTCTTTAGTTAAACTACGTTCATGGGATGAAAATTCCACAAATTCTAAATGATATTTATAATTTTCCGCTGTATTTTTAATGGATTTTAATTTCCGAAGATGCGAAATACAATGGTTCTTTGAGATAACCGCAAGCCAGTTTACAAAAGATTGTTTTGTTTCGAAAGATCGATTTTTTAGTTCTCTTGTAAGTTTTTCATAGATTTCTGTTGCAGCATCTTCGTGCCAATCATTTTTTCCCAAATAATTATAACATATTGCCATAATATGTCTTGAATATCTTTTATACAGTTCAACCACTATCGATTTATCATCGCTTTTGTTGTAAAGTTCTATTAATTCTAAATCGGATTTGTTTTTCATTTTACCTTTACAAGTTACCTTTATAAGATTGAACTTTTAAAAATCCATATAAATTAATGAATTTTAAAATTAAAATGAAATATAAATAGAAAGTAATTATTAGCGACATTAACTCATTTTGTAAAGAAAAATAAACAAGACAAATCTATAAATCAAATAATATGGAATAAAGACAGTGAATGCGTTATAAAAAAAACTCTAAGTATTTAATTAGTAAATTCACGGGGGAATATGTGCGAAAGATTTTGATTTATAGCTTAATCCTGTTATTTCATATAAGTTCAACCTTTTTAAGTCAATCTACATTGATAGAAAAAGGAGCGGATTGGAAATATTTTGATAAGGGAAATAATTTGGGTACAATTTGGTATTCACCAAATTATGATGACTCAAGTTGGAAAATCGGGAAGGCCGAATTAGGATATGGTGATGGTGATGAACGTACTGTTGTAAGTTATGGACCTAATTCCAGCAATAAATATCCTACCACTTATTTCAGAAAAAAATTCCAAGTATCCAATATATCAGCCGTAAAAGGATTATTACTAAAGTTATTGAGAGATGATGGTGCAGTTGTTTATTTAAATGGGAAAGAAGTTGTTCGATCAAATATGAATTCCGGTACAATAACCTATTATTCGTATGCAGCTTCAACCGTTGCCGGAAGTGACGAAGATTATTTTAACGAGTATTATTTAGATCCTACTGATTTAATTGAAGGTACAAATACAATTGCCGTTGAAATTCATCAGAGAAGTGCCAGCAGTTCCGATATCAGTTTTAATTTGGAGCTTATAGCTACCGACACTGTTCCGCAAATTAGTATTGTTCATAAAGCGCCGTATTTAATTTATACCGGTCAGAACGACGAAATGCTTATTTGTTGGCAATTAAACAAAACAACTACATCAACCTTAAAATGGGGTACCGATGTTTCTTACTCTATTGGCAATGTAATTACTTCCGAATATGGTACTGATCATCAGCATAAATATAAAATTCAAAATCTAAAAGTAGATCAAAAGTATTATTACCAAATAATTGCAAATACAGATACAATTTCCGGCGAATTTAGAACCGGGCCGGCTACTAATTCCACTAATGTAACTATACTTGCTTATGGTGATACACGATCTTATCCTGCCGATCACGACAAAGTTGCCGAACAAATTCTTAACAATATTAATAATGACCCGTCTGCCGAAACATTATTATTAGTTAGTGGCGATTTGGTTTCAGACGGTGATAATGAAGCTTATTGGGATAGTCAGTTTTTTTCATCAAATTATCCGAACATAAGAGAAATGATGGGCAAACTGCCTTATATGGCTTGTGTGGGAAACCATGAAGGAACAGGAACGTTATTTAAAAAATATTTTCCCTATGAGTTTTATAATAGCAGATTTTATTTTTCTTTCAATTACGGTCCGGTTCATATTACTGTTTTGGACCAATATACAACATATTCACCCGGCAGCACACAATATCAATGGCTTGAAAATGATTTGGCTAATAGCAATAAACATTGGAAAATTATTGTTTTGCATGAACCCGGGTGGTCGGGCGGAGGCCACAGTAATGATTTATCGGTTCAAAATTATATTCAACCGCTATGTGAAAAGTATGGTGTGCAATTAGTAATTTGCGGACATAACCATTATTATTCTCGAGCCGTTGTAGAAAATGTGTATCATATTACAACCGGTGGTGGTGGTGCCCCGCTTTATAATCCGAATCCATCGAATCCGAATATCGTAGCAGCTACTAAGGCTCATCATTTTTGCAAGATAAAAATTGAAAATAGCAATTTGGTTTTTTCTGCTATCGATAAAAACAGGAATTTATTGGATTCATTTACTATTTATAACTCTGCAGTCGGAATTGAAGATAATTCTAATTCAAAACATAACGCAGGGTTACCCGAAGACATAAGATTAGATTCAATTTATCCGAATCCTTTTAATCCTGCAACTAATATAAAGTTTACACTTCGTAAAAGCTCAATGATTAATGTTAATATTTTTTCTTCAAATGGTAAACTCATTAAAACATTAGTCAATAAAAATTTTAATGCAGGTA
>CAZCBD010000042.1:7641-16065 GCA_964496755.1 uncultured Melioribacteraceae bacterium | reverse complement strand
TTTGAAACCTTTGAAAATGATGCAAAAGTTGCATCCAAAGTGTTGGGAATAACTTTAACCAAGCGCTCGAACGGTGCAGCAGGCGATGTGCCTTTGGCAGGTTTTCCGCATCATGCAATAGATACTTATTTGCCGAAGTTGGTTAGAGCCGGATATCGTGTTGCGGTTTGCGAACAGATTGAAGATCCCAAAATGGCCAAAGGTATTGTGAAAAGGGAGGTTACGGAGGTTGTAACGCCCGGTGTGGCAATGTCTGAAAAATTACTCGATCATAAAAAAAATAATTATTTGATGTCGATTTTTTTGTCAAAGAATAATGCGGGTATTTCTTTTTGTGATATTTCTACCGGTGAATTTAAAGTTTATGAAGTTCCTTTATCACATATTTCCGAACAAATCGGGTTAATCAATCCGGCGGAAGTTATTCTTGCCAAGTCTCAATATTTTGAACTTGAAAAATTGATATTTAAAATAAATGCTGATGCTCGTTTAACTAAAATTGAAGATTGGCTTTTTGAGTATGATTATTCCTATGAATTGTTAACTTCTCATTTTAAAACCGTAAATTTAAAAGGATTTGGAATTGAAGATTTTACCGGTGGAATTTCTGCAGCGGGGGCAGTATTAAATTATTTGCAGGAAACCCAAAAGGTGAATCTTTTTCATTTAAATAAAATTACCAAATATAATCCTTCTGATTTTATGTTCCTTGATTTTTCTACAAAAAGAAATCTTGAAATTACTTTTCATATGCAATCGGGCAACAAAGAAGGATCACTAATTTCAATTCTCGATAAAACGGAAACACCCATGGGAGGTAGATTGCTTAAGAATTGGATTTCGGCTCCTCTTAGAAAAGTAGATGAAATTCAGAAAAGACAATCATGTGTTTCGGTTTTATTTGATGCCGATTCATTAAGCGATAGTTTAAAAAAGGAACTGAAGGAAATAGGTGACCTTGAACGATTAATTTCAAAAATATGTACCGGAAGAGCAAACCCGAGAGAATTGGTTCAATTAAAATTATCGTTAAAAAAAATACCCTTGATTAAACAATTATTGGAAAATATTAGTAATGAATATATTTCTGATATTACTTTAAGGTTAAATGAATTAGAAAATGTAGTTGAAAAAATAGAAACGGCAATTGATGATGCCCCTTCGCTTAATTTAATTGACGGTGGAATAATACGAGAAGGGTATAACGAAGAGCTGGATCAATTACGCTCACTTTCGGGAAATGCGAAAAATTGGATTGCAAATTTACAAAAGTCCGAAAGAGAAAGAACCGGTATTTCTTCGCTAAAAGTTGGGTATAATAAAGTTTTTGGATACTATATCGAAATTAGTAATGCTCATAAGGATAAAGTTCCACAGGAATATATCCGAAAGCAAACTTTGGTTAACGGTGAAAGATTTATTACGCAAGATCTGAAAATTTATGAGGAAAAGGTTTTAAATGCTCATGAAAATATAATAAAATTGGAAACACAACTTTTTGCTGAAGTTAGAAATTATGTGAGTAATTTTACCAAAGAAATTCAGCAGAATGCTTCTTTAATTGCAAATCTCGATTGTTTTTTATCTCTATCGGTTTCTGCTAAAATGTATAATTATGTGAAACCTGTTATCAGCAATTCAAATAAAATTAAAATTAAAAAGGGCAGACATCCGGTAGTAGAAAATATTCTGCCTCCCGGAGAAAAATTTACACCCAATGATACTTTGCTTTCTAATGATGAAAATCAAATTATACTTTTAACAGGTCCTAATATGGCAGGTAAATCCGTTTATCTGCGCCAAATCGGATTAATTGTTTTATTGGCACAGATCGGTTCATATGTTCCGGCAGAGTATGCGGAAATCGGAGTGGTAGATAGAATTTATACGCGAGTTGGGGCAAGTGATAATATTACTTCCGGCGAAAGTACCTTTTTGGTGGAAATGCAAGAGGCTGCTAATATTTTAAATAATGCAACTAATAAAAGTCTTGTTCTTTTGGATGAAATCGGACGCGGAACAAGTACGTTCGATGGTATTTCCATTGCTTGGGCTATCACGGAATATTTGCATGAAAATCCTCGGGTAGCTGCAAAAACTTTATTTGCTACTCATTATCATGAGTTGAACGAAATGGCTTCTATTTTTCCGCGTATTAAAAATTTTAAGGTCGAAGTAAGGGAATATGATGATAAGGTTATTTTCTTGCATCGAGTTACGCCGGGTGGCGCCGATCATAGTTACGGTATTCAAGTTGCGCAAATGGCCGGATTGCCCGATTTTGTTACTAAAAAAGCTAAAGAAATTTTAACTAATCTTGAAAGCAAAGAACTTACTCCTTTCGAGGTGAAAAAAGCAAAGATTGCAAAATTTAAAGCCGAAGATATCAATCAAATTAATTTGTTTGAGTTTAAAGATGATGAAATTCGTACCGAAATTAATGAAATTGAAATTGACAAACTAACTCCTATAGATGCTCTTAATAGATTGAATGAGTTAAAAGAAAAGGTTAAATCGAAATAAAATACTAAATCACAAAAGTTAATCGAAAAAAAAAAACGCTTCAGAGCAAATTAAATATTTTTAACAATAATTATTTGGTTTATAAATGAAAAAAATATCATTACTTTTACTGTTTCTATTTATAATAACTTCTTGCGGAAAGCAATTATCAGAAAATGAAAAAATATATTATAATAGATTTATTAGTTACAGACAGAAAAAGGATTCCATAATGCAATTTAGTCCCGATTCACCATTCAATAAAAAAGGAAAAGTTGAATTTCATTCCTTAAATTATTTTGAACCGAATGTTGATTGGGTTTTTTATAGCAAGCTTTATGAATATGAAAAAAAAGATACGGTTACTGTTTTCAGTACAAAAGGTGATGAAAGAAAAAATATCAGATATGGTTATGTACTTTTTGAAAAAGATAATAAAACCTATAAACTGAATGTGTACAAAGGATTTTCTAAAACCGGCGAAGAATATTATACTTGTTGGTTTACGGATTTAACAACAGGGAAGTCCACTTATGAAGTTGGTCGGTATTTAAATTTTAAAAAACATCCGGATAAGGAGCACATTTATCCGATTGATTTTAATTATTCTTTTAATCCTTACTGTGCATATACTAAAAATTATGCTTGCACTATTCCGCTTAAAGAAGATTATATTGATTTAAAAATTGAAGCAGGCGAAAAGAAATTTCATAATTAAATGAAAGGAGCAAGACGTGGTTGTAATTTTACAAAACAGTGCAACTAATCAACAAAAAAATGAAATTATAAAACGTTTGGAAGATTATGGCTTTCAGGTTCATGTTTCTGATGGTGTTCAAAAAACAATAATCGGGGCAATTGGGGTTAAACCTGATTTTGACGAAAGAAAAATAAAAATATTAGATGGTGTTGCCGATGTTTATCGCGTTACGGTTCCTTATAAACTTGCTAGCAGAAATTTTAAAACAGATAATACGGTAATTAAAATAAATGATGTTGAAATCGGCAATGATAAAATTGCGATGATGATTGGTCCCTGTTCCGTTGAAAGCGAAGAACAAATCTTTACGCTTGCCGAAGTAGTTGCAAAATCAGGTGCAAAAATTTTACGTGGCGGCGCTTTTAAACCAAGATCAAGTCCCTATTCTTTTCAAGGCTTAGGTGAAGATGGATTAAAATTAATGAGAGAAGCGGCAAATCAATTTGGCTTACTTGTAATTACCGAGGTAATGCAAATTCACCAACTGGAATTAATTTCCAAATATGCCGATATTCTTCAAATTGGTGCAAGAAATATGCAAAACTTCGGTTTGCTTAAAGAAATTGGAAATACTAAAATACCTGTAATGCTTAAAAGAGGACTTTCCGGTACTATTGAAGAATGGCTGATGTCTGCTGAATATATTTTATCCGGCGGAAACGAAAATGTAATTTTATGTGAGCGCGGTATTCGTACTTTTGAAACATATACCCGAAATACTTTCGATTTATCGGCTATTCCCATAGTTCATAAAAAAAGCCATTTGCCTGTTATTGCAGATCCTTCGCACGCAACGGGATTGCGCGATCAGGTGGCTCCGATGGCCAGAGCGGCTATTGCTGCAGGGGCGGATGGTTTGATGATTGAAATTCACAACGAACCCGAAATTGCTAAATCAGACGGCCCGCAGGCTTTGCTTCCCAACCAATATCTGCAGCTGGTAGAAGAACTTAAAATGATTGCAAAAGCCATTAAGAGAACAATCTAAATATTAAGAGAACAATCTAAATATTAAGAGAACAATTTAAATTAATTTGAGTTTAATTAATTAGAGTTTAAAATTTTGAATATTAAAAGTATTTCAATTATCGGATTAGGACTTATTGGCGGATCGATTGCAAAGGCTATTAAAAATACGGATTTTAATATTTCTGTTTCCGCCTTTGATAAAGAGAATGTTTTGGAAGAAGCTTTTTTGGAAGGAATAATTGATAAAAAGCTTGTTAATGTTGAGAAATCCTTGGATTCGGATTTGATTTTTTTGTGTACTCCTGTTGATATTTCAATTAGGATCTTTGAATTTCTTGCTCCGAAATTGAAAGAAAAACAAATTATTACTGATGTTTGCGGCGTAAAAGAACCGTTCCGGAAAATTTGGGATAATATTAAATCCGAGGGTGAGTATTTTGGCGGGCATCCAATGACAGGCAAAGAAATAAGCGGATATAAAGCTTCCGATCCTTTATTATTTGAAAATTCGGTTTATATTTTGTCTGATTGCATAAAAAATTCTAAAAACAGCAATGATTTTTTTGATTTGCTGAAAAGTTTTGGATGCAGATTGATTTTTCTCTCTCCGGAAATTCATGATGAAGTGGTGGCAAATGTAAGTCATGTTCCCCAGCTTGTTTCGGTTTCATTGGTGAATTCTTTAATCAAAAACAAGAAGAATATTAATTTTGTCGATTTTGCCGGTGGCGGATTTAAAGATATGACCAGAATTGCTTCAAGTAAATTTGATATTTGGAAAGATGTGATTTCGGAAAATAAAAACGAAATATTTTCCGCTTTGGAAAATCTGATAAACGAATTAATTGATGTAAGAAATCTAATTGTAGCCGGCGACGGGAAAAAATTAAGTGAACGATTCGAAAAATCGCGCTTAATAAGAGATGCTATTCCTAAAACACGAAAAGGGTTTTTAACACCACTCTACGATTTGTTTGTTTTTGTAAAAGATGAACCCGGAGTTGTGGCAAAAATTTCAAGTGAACTTTTTAAAATGGGTATTAATATTAAAGATATTGAATTGTTAAAAATAAGAGAAGGTGCCGGAGGTACTTTTAGGGTCTCTTTTGAATCCGAAAAAGATGCTTTAATTGCTGAAAAATTAATGAAGAATATAGGCTATCATACTAAGTTTAACAAAGAGCCTAAATTGAATTATTAGTATTACTTAACACCGTATATTTCAAGCTTGAAATTAATTGACTTTTTATTAATATCGTGCTATTTTGATTTTGATGGGAATCGGGTTTAAACAATTTATAGGAGGATTGTACAATGAAATATTTATTAACGCTTTTGATAGCATTGTTTGCGTCAAATATTTTTGCACAAGGAGAAATATTTAAAGAAAAAGATGCCGACAAAATTTTGGGCAAAGTTGTTGAAACCAAGGTTTTAACTGTTCAGGAATTTAAAAATATTTTCGGCTTAAATGAATATGTTCAAAAAGCCAGAACAGAAAAAGTGATGTCTGTTAACGATAAACTAGCTTATTTCAAATTTGAAAAAGATAAATTAGTTGTAAAAAATACTAAGGAAATGAATATTGCTCTAAAGAAAAATGTTTTTCGTGTTGACGAAGCTTCGGCAACTTCTACAACTACGGAAGTTTATAGAGTGATTAGTACAGATAAAATTTTAGAATTACTTAAACTTGGAGGTTCCGATACCATTGAAATTCAAATTCGGTCTAATAGAAGTTCTATTAGCGGTGAGCCGGTTATTTCTTTTAAAAACGGAGTTTATGTGCTGGATAGAGCCGCAGATTGTCCTCCGTTATGTCCGTGCCCACCGATTTGCGATGATGTTGTCGGAAATTAAAAAATATGTCTTACAGAAACTACTTATTGTTTATTACTTATTCATGTTACTTTATACCATTAGTTTTCCTTTTTATTCATAGAAAAAGAATTAAAAACAAATTTAGTATTTTATTGGCCTTATACATAATGCTAACTATTGGTACAGAAATAATTGCATTTTTAATGCTTTATTTTCATGCAAATAACCTGATAATATATCATTTATATTCGGTTATTGAATTTACGTTGCTATCGATGATTTACTATTATTTGGTAGAAAAGGCCATATATAAAAAATTGATAATAATTGGTATCATTTTGTTTGTTTCTACATCAATAGTTTTACATATACTCGGTATAGAAACATTTGATAAAATGGATGCAAACGTAGCATTATTGGAGTGTTTTATATTAGGTAGTTTTGCAACTGTTTTTTTAATGACGAAAAGAATTGGCGGTATTACAACCAATGCGGTATTTTGGTTTAATACTGCCATTCTTCTTTATTTTGCCATTACAATTCCGTATTATTTTGTACGCATAGTAGATTTACATCTTTCTTTGGAATTTGTAGAGGTAGTATCATTGGCAAATTTAGTAGCAAATATTTTACAAAGTTTATTATTAGCGAATGCGGTAAGATGCCTGAAATATCAATAATATTATTTTTTGTAACAACGGGTGTTATACTAATCTTAATTATTTTACTTGTTTTTGAAAAAATAAGACGGGAAAGTATTGCCAATAAAACAAAAGCCGATTTCGCAAAACAGACCGTTAGTTTAATTGAAGATGAAAAAAATATAGTTGCAATGGAAATACACGACTCCGTTCAAGCAAAACTATCGAATATTAGTCGTCTTTTAAGCACTTTGGAAAGTGAAAATTTTCATGCAACAGTAGAAATAGTAAGATCAATATTAGAAAAAACGATTCGGGAATTAAAGTTTTTATCGTACAATTTGAAACCCGCCCAATTAGAAAATTCAACACTAAAGAAAAGTATAGAATTAATGTTGATAGAAGGATGTTTAAATAATAACATCGAAATAGATTTGGATATTAAAAATTTTGAAGTGGAAAATGAAATTCAATTAAATGTTTACAGAATAATTCAGGAAGCATTTAATAATGTATTATCTCACGCAAATGCACGGAAAATGTGGGTAAGTATTTATGTTGATAACGGAAACATAATAGGAAGTATAAAAGACGATGGAATTGGTTTTAATAAAGAAACTATGATTTCAAAATCATTAGGGCTAAAAAATATGAAAGAAAGAGCGAAAATGATGGGTGGACTAATTTTGATAAACAGCTCTGTTGGCGAAGGAACAGAAGTTTTATTTAAATTACCTTCAAGAATATTTACAAACAAATAAAATAAATAAAATGAAAATAAATGAAAAATGTGCCGGTTGTAAAAAATTATGTAAAGCATTAGCTACCGAAGATGTTTCGAAATGTCAAAAATATGAACCTTTGAAAAAAGATGTAAAAAAGAATGATCAAAAAGTAGTTTACATAAAAAGACGTTAGAGAGTAATTTTAATATTGGTAATTTTTACTATCGGTTTTTATCATGATGAATATGTTTTTTAAGAATAGAATCAATTTGTGAAAAAGTTTTATGCAAATTTTTAATTTCCGATTCCAATTTATAGATTTTATAATTTTCAAAAGATTCAGCCCCACCAAGAATCCAATTAATATCACAACCTAATTTTAAGAGTCGTGCCAGCACTCTGGAACCCGGTTCACGTTTACCGCTAATATATTGTTGCAATTGCTGTGGGGAAATGCCCATTTCTTCGGAAAGCTTTTTTAAGGTGCCGTATTTACGTTTAGCAAAAACACGGATTCTTTCGCCGATACCTTTTTGTAATTTATCTTCATCAAAAAGTGAGTAATCTTCTTCATCATTTGCTTCAATGAATTTAAATTCATATTGGTATTCTTGTATTATTTGCCTTATTTTTTCGTATAAATCAGGGTCAAAATCAGGAGCATCGTAAAGTAAATAATGTAAGGTGTGAGGTTTTATTTCCAGTTTTTTAGCTAACCAAGTTTCTCTAATTCCATTCGAAATTAATAAAGATTTAATTTCTTCTCTTAAGTTCAATTTAGATCCTGTTTCTTAAAAAAATTAAAATAAAAAAATCGAAATAATTCTACAATTATTAAATATAAGATAATATTTCTAAAAATTTGAAAATAATTTTATTGACATTAAATATTGCAAAAGATATATTCGGAATATGAAAAAGGTGCGTTTTATATATTTAATTCTAACAATCACAATTTTTACGAGTTTTGTTTTTGCTACGGCGCTCATTTCTTACTTTCAAGTTA
>CAZCBD010000042.1:0-7631 GCA_964496755.1 uncultured Melioribacteraceae bacterium | reverse complement strand
TATAAGCGACGATGGAATTATTAAATTGCGGTTGCAAACTCAATCGGAAATAAACGTAAAGGAATTTGTGATTTATAGAAAAGCGGTTGGAACTCAGTATGTTGAAATAGATAGGGTAGTTGCAAAAGGTGCCCCGAATAAAATTACCGATTATGAGTATAAAGATAAATCCGCTTATAAAACAGATGGAAGTATTTATACTTATAAACTTGTATTTGTAGATTCAAACGGGGCAAAAGACGGTGAATCTTCCGAAGTAAAAGTTTCGCACAGTGTTTCAAGTGTTAAAAGAACTTGGGGCAGTATCAAAGCTTTATTTTCAGATTATTAAATGCTAACCGAAAATATTTCCATAACTTTAGCCTCGCAATCTCCGCGCAGAAAAGAATTACTACAGAAAATTACAACTAACTTTAAAGTATTAAAATTAGATTTTGAAGAAGTTTTTTTTAGTAATGAATTGCCCGTGAAAGCGGTTCAAAGAATTGCAAATGAAAAATTATTATTTGCTTCCGGCAAAGTAGCTTCGGGAATTGTTATTACGGCAGATACAATAGTTGTTTTTGATAATAAAATTTTAGGCAAGCCGAAAAATAAAAAAGATGCTTACGGAATGTTGAATTTACTTTCGGGAGAAAAGCATTTTGTTTATACCGGATTCGGAATTATTAATCTGGAAACAGGTAAAAAAATTATTTCTTACGATAAAACAATAGTTGAATTTCAGAAGTTAAATAATAAGCTAATTAAAGAATATGTTGCAAGCGGTTTGCCAATGGACAAAGCCGGTGCATATGGAATTCAAGATAATTTCGGTTCAGTTTTCGTAAAGAAAATAAATGGTTGTTATTATAATGTTGTTGGCTTTCCGGTAAGTAAGATTTACAATTCATTAAAGAGTGTTTTATAAGTGTGGCGCAAAATTAAAAAACGATTACTGATTTCCTCCCTTATATTTTCATTAACTTATTTTAGTGTAATTTTATTTTTTTATAAATCGGAATTTATTAGAGGAATTGCGGAATTTAATTTCGGTCAAATTTTTCTTGCATTAATTTTAGTTGTTTCTGTTTGGGTAATTAGATTTTATAAATGGAATTTATGTTTAAATAGATTGGGAATAAAAATTTCCGCAAAAATTTCCGCAATAATTTTTTTGTCAGGATTTAGTTTAAATTTTACTCCGGGAAAAATAGGCGATTTTGTCAAAATTTTATTAGTCGATAAATTTCACAAGGGAAATAAAAAAAATATTTTTTTTGTGATATTTTTAGAGCGATTAACCGAAATATTTTCATTAGCCTTTTTATTGCTTCTAATTAGTTTAAAACACTTTAATCTAATTGAAGCTAATTTAATGATTGTTTTGTTTATTGCAATGTTTTTGCTATTGCTGTTTAATAAAAAAATTTATAGCTATTTAATTCTTAAAATATTTAATAGAAGTAAAAATAAAATTGCCGGTATAAGCAAGGATGAAATAAATTCTACCCTGTACCAAAAATTATTCGATAAAGTTTTTTTAATAAAAATTAATTTAATCACAATAATATCATGGATATTAGAAGGCTATTCGTTTTATATATTATTCTACAAATTTGTTGATTGTGAATTTATTTTAATAATTGGAATTTATTTTTTATCTATTTTAATAGGCTCGGTTTCAATGTTACCCGGCGGGGTTTTTACTACAGAAGCCGGGTTGGTTTTTATGTTGAAAAAAATAGGCCTAAAAGGTTTCGAATTTTCGCCTGTTATAATTATTAGTAGGTTTTTTACCTTATGGTTGCCAACGTTAATAGGTATATTTTTTCTGATTATGTTTAAAAGAAAATATGGAGAAATAGAATAGAATTTATTTGTAAAGAGAATTTCGATTCTTGATTTTAGTTGGGTCTCTTATTATTTTAAAAAATTGATTAATTTTAATTCGGAGGTAAAATGTCAAAAGAAAGCGGAATAGGAAAAGGATTAGTATTAGGATTTATTACCGGTTCGGTTATTGGTTCGGCCATGGCACTTTTGTTTGCGCCAAAATCAGGAAGAGAATTACGAGAAGATATTAAAAACAAATCAAACGATTTACTTGACGAGGCGGATTCGTATATTGAAAACGCAAGAGAAAAAGCTACACAAATTGTTAGCGAGGGAATCAAAAAAACCGAAAAAATGTTGGCCGACGCAAAACTGAAAGTTGATAATTTTATCGATGAATCGGAAAGAGTAATTACCGAAGCAAAAGAAAAAGGTGTTGAATATGTAGAAGCCGGAAAAGAGATTATTGAAAAAGAAAGTGATAAATTGAAATCCGCAATTAAGGCCGGTGTTGAAACTTATAAATCCGAAAAAACAGAAGAATAATTATGACACTGCTTGATATTTTACTTGTAATATTAATCATTGCAGCAATTGCTTTGTGTGTGTATCTGATTATTTCACTGAAAAATATGAATGAAACATTGAATTCAATTCAAAACGATATTCATAATCTCAGTGAAAAAACCATTCCGATTTTGGATAATCTTGATGATACATCAAAAAGAATAAATCAAATTGCAGCAAAAGCGGAGAATCATTTTAACGATTTTAGTAATTCTATTGAAAATTTCAGAGATAAAATCTATGAAATAGGAAATGATTTTACAGCAAGTTTTAGCTCTCCAAAATCTGATAAACCGCAAGTGTTCGGTTTAATCAAGACTCTTTCCGGCATATCAAAAGGAATTTTTGCATTCTGGAGAAAGTTAAAAGGATAAAACAAAGATTAAATAATATATGCTATAATGTTTTAGTGGAGGAATTTTGAAAGAATATAATGTTGATGCAATAAGAAATATCGCTTTAATTGGACATGGCGGTAGCGGAAAAACATCTTTAACGGAAGTAATGCTTTTTGCTGCCGGTGAAACTAACAGAATAGGGAAAGTAGATGAAGGTAACACAGTATCGGATTTTAACCCGAATGAAATTGAAAGAAAAATTTCTATCTCTTCAAGTCCGCTTCATTTTGAATGGAAAGGTGTTAAAATAAATGTGTTGGATACTCCGGGATACTCTGATTTTATTGGTCAAGTTAAAGGTGCGTTGCACGTTGCCGATGTTGCGGTTTCTGTTGTTAAAGGCGCTGAAGGTATTGAAGTAGGTACTGAACAAACTTGGGGATTTGTAAAAGAAAATCAATTGCCGGGTGCAGTATTGGTTAATAAGGTTGATAATGAACATTCAAAATTTAATGAAACCTTGCAAATGGTAAAAGACCGCTTAAGTTCGGATGCAACAGTTTTAACTTTTCCCGTAAGCGAAGGTGTTAATTTTAATACGGTTGTTGATTTAACAACAATGAAAGCTTACGAATATGGCGAAGAAGGTTCGAAAAAAGTAACTGAAATTGATATTCCCGATTCGGTTAAAGATGATGCTGAATCTTTACGAGAAGAGTTGATTGAAAAAATTGCGGAATCGGATGAAGATTTAATGAATAAATTTTTTGAAGAAGGTACGCTCAATGATGAGGACTTTTCGCAAGGATTAAAATCGGCAATTATAAATGGGGCATTGGTTCCGGTTTTTGCCGTTTCGGCTTCAAAAGCAGTTGGTGTAGATAACTTCCTAACAATAGTTAATAAATATTTCCCGAATCCTGCCGAAAGAAAACCTGTTGTTGCAAAACAAAATGATTCTGATATTGAAGTGAAATGTGACCCCGAAGGCAAAACTGCAATGTTGGTGTTTAAATCGATGAATGATAAGCATTTGGGAGAATTATCGATTTTCAAAATATATTCCGGAAGCCTTACCGGTGGAATAGATATTCAAAATGTAAATAAGGAAAAAACAGAACGCATCGGACAGATTTATGTATTCAACGGCAAAACCAGAAAAGAAACTACAAAATTATATGCCGGAGATATCGGCGCCGTTGTAAAATTAAAAGACACACATACAAATGATACTTTGGCCGATAAATCATTTAATGTTAAACTACCTGAAATTGTTTTTCCTGAACCTGTAATTCGCGCTGCCATTGAACCGAAAGCAAAAGGTGATGAAGATAAAATTTCTACCGGTTTGCATACAATGCATTTGGAAGACCCAAGTTTAACAGTCCATTTCGATCCGGAATTATCTCAGACAATTATCAGTGGCCAAGGAGAATTACAATTGGATTTGGCAAAAAAATTATTGATGGATCGATACGGTGTGGATGTTGATTTGGTTGAACCGAAAATTCCATATAGAGAAACAATTAAATCTACTTGTGAAGATGCTGAATACAAACACAAAAAACAATCGGGCGGACGTGGGCAATATGGTCATGTTCATCTGAAATTAGAACCTCAGGAAAGAGGTGCGGGATTTGAATTTGTTAATGCCATTGTTGGCGGTGTTGTTCCCGGTAGATTTATTCCTGCAGTTGAAAAAGGATTAAAAGAAATTATGGATAAAGGTATTCTAACCGGCTCAAGGGTTATTGATATTAAAGTAACCTTGTTTGACGGTACCTTCCATAATGTTGATTCCGATGAAGTTTCTTTTAAAATTGCAGCTTCTCAAGCATTCAAAAAAGGCTTCTTGTCTGCAAGCCCGATGTTATTGGAACCCGTTTACAGCTTAACGGTTAAAGTACCCGAAGATTGTATGGGTGATGTAATGGGAGATATATCAAGCAGAAGAGGTAAAATTCAAGGTATGGATTCCGAAGGACCTTTCCAAATTATTAAAGCACAAATTCCATTAGCGGAATTATATAAATATTCTACACATCTTCGCAGTTTAACCGGCGGTCGTGGTATTCACACAAGAAGTTTTTCGCATTACGATATGGTTCCGAAAGATGTTGAAAAGAAAATTATTGAAGAATACCAAAAGCAACAAGAAGAAGAATAATTATAATTATTTTAATAAAAGGCGGGAGTTTTCTTCCGCTTTTTTTTATTTTAAAGAAAACATTTTAGGAATTTTTTTATGGAAAAAATCTGGTCACCTTGGCGATCAAAATATATTGAGTCATTTAAAAATGAGAATTCCGAAAAAGGTTGTGTTTTCTGCGATTCTTTAAAAAATCCGAGTAATGAAAACTCACTGATAATATACCAAGACAAAGCTACATTTATAATTCTTAACTTGTATCCTTATAATAACGGTCATTTAATGGTTGTGCCCAAAAGGCATTTAAGTGATTTTTCGGAATTAACTATTCACGAACATGCGGAAATAATGAAAAATATTGATTTATCCATTAAAGCATTGAAAATTGTTTTACAACCGCACGGATTTAATATTGGTGCAAATTTGGGTAGAGTTGCCGGTGCCGGAATAGATACTCATTTGCATTTTCATATTGTTCCGAGATGGAACGGCGATACTAATTTTATGCCCGTTTTGGGTGAAATAAAAGTGATTTCGCAAGATTTATTGAAAACAAAAAACAGCTTAATTGATGCAATTAAAAGTTTAATTTAATTTTGATTAATAATAACGTAGGTTAATAATGAAAGAATATCTTGATTTAGTAAAGTTGGTTTTAGAAAAAGGTACTCCAAAAACCAGTCGTACCGGTGTTGATACAATTTCATATTTTGGTGCTTTTTATAAAGTGGATTTACAAAAAGGATTTCCATTATTAACAACAAAAAAAATGATGTGGGATTCGCTTTTGCACGAAGTATTATGGTATTTATCAGGTGAAAATCATATTAGAAATTTGCGAAAGCACACTAAAATTTGGGATGCTTGGGCAGACGAAAACGGCAATTTGGAAACAGCCTACGGTTATTATTGGAGGCATTTCCCCAGCGCAACAAAAGATAAAAATGGTAATTGGCAAGTGCGCGAAGTTGATCAAATTCAATATGTTATTGATGAAATAAAGAGAAATCCGCATAGCAGAAGATTAGTAGTTACTGCATGGGAACCGGGTAATGCAACAACAAGCAAATTGCCACCCTGCCATTATACATATACGTTTAATGTTAATAGCGGAAAACTAAATTGTCACTTAACTCAACGTTCCGGCGATATTGCTCTTGGCATTCCATTTAATTTGGCCGCTTATTCTATTTTAACACAAATTATTGCTCAAGAAACAGGATTAGAAGTAGGTGAATTTGCACATACAATTATTGATGCCCATATATATACTGCAGAAAAGGGTACACAAAATGAATTGTTTGATCATAGACAAGGTTTAATGGAACAAATTAAAAGAGAACCCTTAGAATTACCAAAACTGAAAATTCAAAAAAAACCAATTAATGAATTAAAATTTGAAGATTTTGAATTGATTGGTTATAAACATCACGAGAGAATTAAATTTGAAGTCGCAGTATAAGTCTCTTTTTTTTAAAATAGCGATTCTTTTATTTCTTTTTTGCAATACCGAAGAATTATTTGCAGAACATTCAAGTTTAAATATTTCAACGTTAAATCAAAATACGATTGAAAATTCTATTAAAACAAATTCAGTAGATAATGATTTTATAGAAATGCAAAAACCTCGGAATAAAGAAACAGCATCTCTCCCCCGATGGGTGATGATCTTATTCTTAGTTTCCTTGTTAGTATTTATCGGTTTTGTGATTCTGAAAACAGACCAACTTAAATTAAATCTACTGGAAAAGAGAAAAAACAGATTAGAAGCTTTGGTTCATCAACGTACGGTTGATTTGCTTAAAGAAAAAGAAAAGGTGGAATATTTATTAGTAAAAAGTGAAAAAGCAAAAATGGAATTGCAAACTGCAAATGAAATAAAAACAAAATTGTTGGATGTTGCTGCTCACGATTTAAAGAACCCGTTGCAGTCAATATTAGGATTTGAGTATCTACTAAAAGAACAAGAAGATTTGTCGGATGATTCTAAAGAAATGTTGGATGCAATTTTTCGTTCATCAAAAAAAATGTTGTCAATAATTTCCGATTTGCTGGATACAAGTTCAATTACAAGTTCGGATTTAAAACTAAGAATGAGAATAGAAAATATTTCTGCAATTATACGCGAAGTGTTTTATAACAATAAATATAGAGCATTACAGAAATCACAAAATATTGATTTAAATTTGGATGATTCAATTTATGCTAATGTGGATACGGTTTGGTTTTCAAAAGCTATTGATAATTTATTAAGTAATGCAATTAAATATTCGGAATATGATAAAAATATTTGGGTATCTTTGTTGAAAGATAAAAATAAAATTTTAATAAAAGTTAGAGACGAAGGTCCGGGAATTTCTCCGGATGAAAGAAAGAATTTATTTTCTAAATTTTCAAAATTATCGGCAAAACCAACTGGTGGCGAAAATTCTACCGGCCTAGGTCTTTATATTGCCAAAGATATTGTAGAAAAACATAACGGTGAAATTGAAGTTGAAACCGAATTGAATAAAGGAACTACATTTATAATTAAATTGCCTGCAATAGAAAATTTGTCGGATGAAAATCCAGAAGCCAAAATTAATAAATTAAAAAAGGTTTTGAATTGAAGAAGATAATTATAGTTGCTATTTCTGAAAATAATGTAATTGGAAACAATGGCAAAATGCCTTGGCATTCAAGTGAAGAGTTTAAACATTTTAAATCTACAACTATGGGATATCCAATAATAATGGGTAGAAAAACCTTTGAGTCAATTGGTA
>CAZCBD010000041.1:0-16205 GCA_964496755.1 uncultured Melioribacteraceae bacterium | reverse complement strand
TGAATACGGCGAAGGAACAACCTTTATTATTAAAATACCACGAAATAGTTCGGAGTAATAATGAGATTAAAAATTATTTTTGTTGATGACGAAGAAAATGTAGTGCATGGATTAAAGAGAATGCTTTATTCAATGCGCAAAGAATGGGAAATGTCCTTTGTTTTAAGTGGTGAAGAAACGTTAAAACTTTTGGAAAAAGAAAAATATGATGTTATTGTAACCGATATGAGAATGCCGGGAATGGATGGGGCAACATTATTAAAACATGTTCAAGAAAAGTATCCTCAGGTAATAAGAATAATTTTAAGCGGGCATTCCAATGAAGAAATGGCACTTCGTTCAACCCAAACTGCTCACCAGTTTTTAGCTAAGCCGTGCGATTCTGAAACCCTGAAAATTACAATTGAAAAAACTTTGAAAATTAGAAGTCTGGTTGAAGATGAAGAGTTGGTGAAAATTGTAAATGGAATTGGTGAATTACCGGTAATGCCGGCCACATATATGAAATTGAAAGATGAATTAAATCATGAAAATATTTCTACTCAAAAAGTAGGACAAATTATTGCTCAGGATATAACTCTTTCGGCCAAAGTGTTGCAATTGGTTAATTCGGCTTTCTTCGGTTTACCTTCAAGAATAACCAGCCCAATGCAAGCAACAAGCCTGTTAGGAATTAATATTATAAAATCTTTGGTGCTTTATATTGAAACCTATGGAGGAGTAAAAATTCCAAAGGAAGCACAATTTTATTTAGATACTTTATGGGAATATAGTTTTACTATTGGGAATCTTTCAAAAAATATAATGAAAGAATTGGGGGGCGATAAACATCAAGTGGATGATGCTTACATAGCAGGCATTTTACACGATATCGGAAAAGTGGTTTTGTTTCAGGTTCCCGATTATTATGAAAAAATACTAACTATAATGGGAGAAGAAGAATTAAGCTTTATTGAAGCGGAAAAGAAATTATTTAAAACTACTCATGCCGAAGTCGGGGCATATTTATTGGGTTTGTGGGGTTTGCCTGAACAAATTGTTGAGGCCGTTGCTTTTCACAATAGGCCATCTGAGGCAAAACCACTAACTATTAATCCGCTGCTATGTTTATCAATTGCGAAAGTTTTTGCCGGTATTTTTGCTACTGCTACTGAAAAAGAATTGTCTAAAATTGATTTTACTGAAACCAGCTTAGATTTCGAAGTTTTAAATTCATTAAATATAACTGATAAATTAAATGACCTTCTTATGTCTTCCAAGGTGAAAATATGAATCCGGCTATATTAATTGTTGATGACGATACACTTTTACTTTCTTCAATCAGAAGAAATTTTCGAAAAAAATATAAAATGGTTTTTGCAAGTAGCCCTGATACCGCCTTTGAATTGCTTGCCTCTAATAAAGAAATTGAAATTATTATTTCCGATTTTAAAATGCCGGGCATGAATGGTCTGGAATTTTTGCAAAAAGTAAATGATTTGTATCCAAGAAAAATAAAAATTTTTATGAGCGGCCATGCAGGCTTTGAAACAACTATTAAGGTAATAAACAAATCTAATGTTTTTAGGGTGTTGTTAAAACCTGCTACTCCGAAAGAAATTGAACATGTAATTGAAGAGGCTTTGGAGCAGTTTAGATTATTAAAAATAGAAGATTCGGAACGACTTAAAACCGAATTCCTGTCATTACTTTCTCATGAAATCAGAACACCGCTAACTTCAATTAATAATTTTCTATATTTAATTCAGCAAGAAGCCGGCCAGTATAATAATCCGAAGATATTGGAGTTTGTAGAAACAGTAAATAAAAGTAAAGACAGGTTGTTACGTACGGTAGATTTAGTTGCAAATGTTTCTGAAGCAAAATCGAAAAACGTTAAAATTAATTTGCAACAACTAAATATCAGTAATGATATTATTCAACCGATAATAGATAAATATAAAAATAATATTTCCGAAAAAAACTTAGAGCTAAAGCTACATTTAGAAGATAATATTGAAATTCTTTCCGATATTAAATGTTTAAGTGAAATTTTTGAGCAGACCTTGTTTAATGCAATTTGTTTTACCGAAAAAGGGGAAATTGAGGTTGAATTAAAAGAAGAAAATGACAATATTATTTTATCGATTAAAGATACCGGAATTGGTATTAGTGAAGATTTTCAAGAAAAAATTTTTGAACCGTTTACTCAAGCCGAAACGGGATATTCACGAAAATATGATGGAAACGGTTTGGGATTAACATTAGTTAAGTTGTATTCTGATATTTTGGGAATTGAAATTAAAATAGATAGTGAAATTGGAAAAGGAACAAAATTTATATTTGAAATTTAAAATGTTTAAGTTCGAAAATATTAATATTGAATAATAAACAATGGAAATAAAATGTTAGAAAAAATATTATTAGTTGACGATGAAGCAAATATCTTGGCCGGTTACAAAAGAAATTTGCACTCAAAATTTATGGTAACCACTTCAACTGTGGCAAAAGATGCTTTGGAAATAATAAAAAAATCGGAGCCCTTTTCGGTGGTTGTTTCCGATTTTAATATGCCCGGAATGAATGGAGTTGAGTTTTTAAAAGCGGTTAGAGAAATAAGTCCAGATACGGTTAGATTAATGCTAACAGGTTATGCAGATGTTGATACGGCAATAAAAGCTGTAAATACAGGTAACGTTTTTCGTATTTTAACAAAACCATGCGACAATGAAACCCTAATTACAAATATTTATGCTGCTGTTGAGCAATATAGATTAGTTACTGCCGAAAGAGAATTGCTTGACAAAACTCTAAAGGGTGCAATAAAAGTTTTAATTGATATTTTGTCAACAGTAAGTCCGGAAGCTTTTAGTCAAGCTACAAAATTCAGGACTTTAGCCAGAAAAATTGCCAAAAGAATGAATATTAAAAAGATTTGGGAGATTGAAATATCCGCACTTCTTTCTCAAATTGGTTTGGTAGCTATTCCGATAGACATTATACGAAAAAAAGCCAGAGGCGAAGAAATATCGGATAAAGAAAATGAACTCTATATTACGCATCCGAAAACAGGGCAGGCGTTGCTGAAAAATATACCGCGCCTTGAGCAAATTGCCGAGGCTATTCAATACCAATTCTATAGATACGACGGACAAGATGAACCCGAAGACTATAAGGTGGGAGATAATATTCCATTGATTTCAAGAATGCTTAAAGTTATTAATGATTTTGATTCGTTTGTAAAAACAGGCCTTACCCGAATAGATGCAATGTCAATTATGAATGCGGATAAAGGTTGTTATGATCCCAATATTTTAAGTGCGCTTGAAGCTGAAATTACCGGTGTTGAAGAAAATTTAATTGTAAGGTATGTTAATGTTAATCAATTGAAGCCGGGAATGATTCTTGCCGAATCAATAGTTGATGATAATAATTTCCCCTTAGTTACAATGGATAATGAAGTTACCGAAGTAATGCTTGCTCGATTGGAAAATTATGCGAAGGTTAGGAAAATACAGGAGCCGATTAAAGTTTTTGAAGATAAAAACCAATATCAGCATTAAAAAAACTAAGGCCGGAAATTCAAGCAATTGAAAAGATTATAAAACAAAGTGTGTGAATAAAAATTCTAGTGTACCGATTTATTTTAAAAAAGTTTTATTATTTCTAATTAGCCAATCTGCAGTTTGTAGATTGGATTTTAGAAAAATTAACATACTATCCGCTTTACTTGGAAATTCCGAAATATAATTTGTTAAATCTCTTTTTTTATACTTAAATAAGAACAAGTCTTTTTTGTTGCGATAAAGCATAAAAAACTTTTCGTCAATTACACCGTAATTATTGTCTGCTCCAAATAGAATATATTTTCTTTTGTCCTTTAGTAAATCGATCCCCAAAGAATTATTTAAATAGGGTAAATTTAAAAGTCCCATTATTGTTGGGAAAATATCAATTTGACCGGCAGGGCATTTAAAAGAACTTGTTTTGTTCAGAATTTTCGGGGCATAAATAATAAACGGAACATGATTGTAATTCAAAGGCATTTCGTAAACTACATTTAGTGCCGCACCATGATCGGCTACAAAAAGAAAAATGGTATTTTTGAACCAATCATATTTTGAAGCCAAGCGGATGAATTTTTTAATTGACCAATCGGCATATTCAACTATTTGTTTTTTTATTTCTTTTTGTTTGGGTTTAAAATAACTTGGAATAATATATGGACCGTGATCGCTTGCTGTCATATAAACCGCTAGAAATGGTTTACCGGATTTATTGATTTCATTTAATTTTTGTATTGAAAATTCAAATAAATAATCATCGGGTACGCCAAGTGTACTTAAGACTTTATCTTGCGGGTAATCTTTTTTTGAAATGATATTTTCAAATCCGTTTGCTCTAAAAAAACCGCCTACATTATCAAATTGTTCGTCATGTGTAGTAAAATAATTTGTGCTGTATCCCATTTTTTTTAATGTTGTTCCCAATCCGTTATACATTGTAATAACGGCACCTTTCATGGGATGCTTGTTAAATATTGCCGGATAACCAATTGTTGTTGAATATAATCCGTTAAAGGTATGAATGCCGGCCGAATAAAAATTATCAAATACAAATCCGTTTTCAGCCAAACTGTCAAGAAACGGAGTTAGATTATTTTTGTTTCCGTAACGTTGCATTTTGGCGGCACTCATGCTTTCCATTATTACTAGAATTACATTTCTTTTGTGGGTTGAATTTGTTTTAGGCCGAATTAGTTTAGCAATGGGAGAAGATAGGTTGGTTTTGGGTCTATGCAAAAATTTTCTAACATTCCTAATTGCTACTTCGGTATTAATAAGGTTTAACGGCTGATTTTCAGATTTTTTAAAATCCAAATAACTGCGAATAAATGTAAATACAGGGTTTAATCCTAATTGATTGGCAAAAGGATTTGAGGAAAAATATGCCGTTCCAACTCTGATTGGAGATTTGTGTTCAATTCTTCCTCTAATTCCAACAAATGTAAATAGGAACAGCAATAGGATAAAAAGCAATTTCCCAGATATCAGCAAAAAGTTTATTCCGGATTTTGTTTCGGAACTTTTTTCAAAGGCAAGAAAAAATCTTTTGTGTAATTTGTAAAACGAAAAAATTAATATTGAAAAAGGAATAAGTATCCACCAATAAGAAAATTCCTGAAAAACCATTTTAATCATAAATGAAGAACTTTCTGTCCATTGCAATGCTGTTGCATTAAATCTGGAAAAAAATTGATGGAAGAAAGGTATATCGGCAGCGCAAATAAAAAATGCGACGGTATAAAGGAGAAAAACAAAGTAAAATAAAATCCTATTAATTAATTTTATTTTAAGGTTGAATAAAAATTGAAGTGAGAATATTAAAATGGGGATTGCTAATATGTAAAGACTTATTACCGTGTCGAATCTAATTCCGATTATAAAGGCCTTTAGCCAAATTGAAGTAATATCCTTGGACTGAAAATTTATTGCCGGATTAAGTTCATTAAAGAACAGAATTAATCTAAAAATTGAAAAAAATATTAAACCGGTAAAAAAGGTATTTAAAATGTAGGTTACAAATTTTGGTAACCTGTTAAAAGGATTTCCCATTCACACCTCAAAAAAAGCTCATAAAAAAAAGCACTCGTAAAAAGAGTGCTTTTAATTGTAAAGTAATAGTTTATTCAACAAATGTAATCCATCCGCGTTTATCTTCATTTTTACCAAGTTGAATGCCGACAATTTCATCATAAACTTTTTGAGCCAATTCGCCGGCCTTATCGGTAGAAACAGTAATTTCTCGGTCTTTAAATTTCAATTTTCCAACAGGAGAAATAATAGCAGCGGTGCCGGTACCGAATATTTCAACTAAATTACCTTTATCGTAAGCATCGTAAACTTCATTTATTTCAATTTTTCTTTCGTTAATATTCATGCCCCATTCTTTAAGTACTTCAATGGTTGACATTCTGGTGATACCGGGTAATATTGAGCCGGAAAGCTCGGGGGTCGCAATTTCATCTTTAAATCGTATGAAAATATTTGAAGTGCCAACTTCTTCAATATATTTTTGCTCGATTGCATCAAGCCACAAAACTTGTGCGTAACCGTCTTTTTTAGCATCAACCTGTGCAATTAAACTTGCTGCATAGTTGCCGGCTACTTTGCTGTTTCCAACACCTTTGCGCACGGCACGAACATATTTTTCCGTAACCTGAATCGGGACCGGTTTCAAGCCTTGTGGATAGTAGAGTCCAACCGGACTAAGAATAACAATATATTTGTAAGTATTTGAAGGACGTACACCAACAAAGGGATCGGTGGAAATCATAAAAGGTCTGATATAGAGTGATTGTCCGAATCCTGTCGGAATCCAATCTTTATCAATTTTCACCAATTCTTTTAACGATTCAACCAAAAAATCAACATCCATTTCCGGCATACAAAGTCTTTTGGCCGAAGCATTTAATCTTTCAAAATTCTTTTCCGGACGGAAGAGAGCAACTTTACCGTTTTCCCATTTATAGGCTTTTAATCCTTCGAAAATAGCTTGGCCGTAATGAAAAACCATTGCAGCCGGATGAAGGTTTAAATTGGAAAATTCTTTGATGGTTGCATTGTGCCATCCTTTTTCAGGATTATAATCAACTTCAAGTAAATGATCTGTAAATAATGCTCCAAAAGCTAAATCGGCAGGTAATTTTACGGGTTCTTTTCTTTGCTTTAATTCATATTTTATATTCATAATTCACCATAAGGATATTTTGTTAGTTTTTATTGTGTATAAAAATAAAAAATATATTTGAATTGACAATGGATTCTCTTAAAAATAACTTATCTTTAAATGAAAAATTTTCTAAAAAACTATTATGTTGAAATATTATTTAAAGTAAAATATGGCTCAAAATATTTTAGAAAAAATAGGTAAACAAACAATTAAATTTTTTGTTGAAACAGGGCAAATTTCAATATTATTGGGCAGAGTTTTTTTATCTCTAAAAAGAATGAACAAAAATAGTATTAGAAATTTATTTTCACAAATGGAGCATATCGGGGTAAATTCTCTACCGCTTGTAATAATTATTGCAACCTTTACGGGTGCTGTTGCAGCTTGGCAGGCGGCATATCAGCTAAAGGGTTTGGCCCCGTTATCATTTTTAGGAACAGCTACAAGCAGGGCAATAATAACCGAATTGGGACCGGTTTTAACTGCGATAATTATTGCCGGCAGAGTAGGGGCTTCTATAGCAGCCGAACTTGGATCAATGAAAGTAACCGAACAAATTGATGCTTTAGAGGTAATGGGAATTGCGAAAGAATATTATTTGGCAATGCCTCGAATTATTTCTTCAATAATTATGATGCCTATATTAATTATATTTGCCGATACTATAGCTATTATCGGAGCTTTTTTTATTTCAAATCTATTTTTAAACGTTTCTGCCGATGTTTTTTTTACGTCGGTTCAAAGGTTTTTTGAAATCTCGGATCTGTTGTTTGGAATGTTTAAAGGATTTGTTTTTGGCGGTATAACAAGTTTATTGGGGTGTCATATTGGTTTTAATACCGAGGGTGGTGCCGAAGGAGTTGGCAAATCTACTATTAGAGCTTTTGTGCTTAGTGCGGCTTTAATTTTAATTTCGGACTATTTAATGTGGGCGTTGGTGTTTTAATTTCTGGCTATACTAATGTGGGTATTGGTGTTTTAATTCCTCTTTCTAAAATTATGGACTAAATGTATACGGAATTACTTTTTTCAAAAAAAACCTTACAAAAAAATCAAATAAATTTCAATAGATATTCTTTTCTCTATACTAAAAAAATAAGTTATTTTCAATAGAAAAAATGAATAATAAAGTAAATTCTCTAAAACAGCTTAATTATTTAGGGGCGGGGCAACTTTTGCTTTGAGAAAAAATTCACGATACCCAAGTTGACCTAAAATATTTAGTTAAATAAATATTTTTTTCCTTGATTAAAGTTTAAAGAGTTTTTAATTTGCATATAGATGAGTTGTTAAATTGAAAACCGGATGGGTTGTGGACTCAATTATTGTTCTAACATCGATAAAAACAAAAATAAATTGCAGATTACATTTATCTAAAATTTTATTCGAATTTCATTCAAATTCGAAACACTTTCTATTGAAACCCTCAGAAGTAAATAAATCACAAAATCAATTAATTAATTTTTTTATTCCAATTAAACTTAAATCTTAGGAGTAAGTAATGTCAGAATTCGTAAAAAGCTTTATGACCGAAGTTGCAGCAAAAAATCCTGCACAACCTGAATTTCATCAAGCGGTTGAAGAAGTAGTTGAATCGTTAGAATTAGTTTTGGAAAAACATCCGGAATATCGTTCTTCAAAAATATTAGAAAGAATTGTTGAACCGGAAAGAGTAATTATGTTTAGGGTGCCTTGGGTTGATGATCAGGGTGAAGTTCATGTTAACCGAGGTTATAGAATTGAAATGAATAGTGCTATTGGTCCATATAAAGGCGGTTTAAGATTTCATCCTTCCGTAAATCTCGGAATTCTTAAATTTTTGGCTTTTGAACAAGTATTTAAAAACAGTTTAACTACTTTGCCGATGGGCGGAGGAAAAGGCGGCTCTGATTTTGACCCTAAGGGTAAAAGCGATAATGAAGTTATGAGTTTTTGCCAAAGTTTTATGACTGAATTATATAGACACATTGGACCAAATACAGATGTACCTGCCGGAGATATTGGTGTTGGTGGACGTGAAATAGGTTTTATGTTTGGTATGTACAAAAGATTAAGAAACGAATTTACCGGTGTTTTAACAGGCAAAGGATTAAATTGGGGCGGTTCCTTAATTCGTCCGGAAGCTACCGGATACGGATCGGTTTATTTTGCTTCCGAAATGCTTGCTACTAAAGGACAATCTTTAGAAGGCAAAACTTGTTTGGTTTCCGGTAGTGGTAATGTTGCCCAATATACTATCGAAAAAATTCTTCAATTAGGCGGTAAAGCGGTAACTTTATCCGACTCTGGCGGTTATATTTATGATGAAGCCGGAATTGATAGAGAAAAACTTGAGTTTGTTAAAGAATTAAAAAATGTAAAACGCGGTCGTATTAAAGAATATGCCGAAAAATATAGTAGTGCCGTTTATACTCCGGTTGATCCTAATAAAGATTATAATCCGCTATGGAACCACAAAGCTGATTGTGCTTTCCCAAGTGCAACTCAAAATGAAATTAATGGTAAAGATGCTCAGAATCTTGTTAATAATGGTGTTTTGTGTGTTAGTGAAGGTGCCAATATGCCTACTACTCCTGATGGCGTTAATATCTTTATCGAAAACAAATTACTTTATGGCCCGGGCAAAGCTGCTAATGCAGGTGGTGTTGCAGTTTCCGGATTGGAAATGGCGCAGAATAGCATGAGATACGGCTGGACCAGAGAAGAAGTTGATAATAGACTTAAGATGATAATGAAATCAATTCATCAAACTTGTGTTGATAGTGCCGAAAAATATGGAACTCCGGGTAATTATGTTAATGGAGCAAATATCGGTGGTTTCATTAAAGTGGCCAATTCAATGATGGATCAAGGTATAGTTTAATATTAAACTTTTTTAACCGATAATTATGGGGCGTTTTATCGCCCCTTTTTTTTGAATCAGTTGCGGGTGTTTTATGCCAAAATCATATTTCCGTTTTAATAAAGAGCTAATAAGTGAAAGTAAATATGCTCAGTCTCAAGATTTTCATAAATTAATGAAATGGAGAATCAGAAATATTTTACTTGTTTCTAGTTTATATGACTCCTACATTTTTGAAGAAGAGGGCAGATTGTATGAATTAATCAGAAGAGAATATGAGGACTTAAATTTAAATAATCCTCCGGAGCTTTATCAAATTTCAAATGGAGAAATAGCACTAGAGGAACTAAAAAACGATGCCAGATATGATTTAATTATAGTTACTTTGCACATAGAGGATATGAATGCTACATCTTTGGCAAAAAAAATTAGAAAATTAAATCTGAATATCCCGATTGTATTGCTTGGTTATGATAATAACGAATTGGTTGATATTGTAAACGGAAAAGATGCTTCTGTTTTCGATAATATTTTTCTTTGGCAAGGCGATTACAGAATATTGTTGGGTATAGTAAAGGTTATTGAAGACAAATTTAATATTGAAAATGATACCAACCAAGTTGGTGTGCAAACAATAATTCTTATTGAAGATAATATTAAGTTTTATTCATCCTATTTACCTTTAATTTACACTGAAATATTAAAGCAATCACACAATTTAATAAGTGAAAGTGTAAATCTTCAACACAAATTTTTAAGAATAAGGGCAAGACCTAAAATTATTTTATGTTGTACTTTCGAAGAAGCAATGTATTACTTTGATAAGTACGAAGAATTTATATTGGGAGTAATTTCCGATATTGATTTTAAACGGAAAGGAAAATCCGATAAGCAAGCGGGTATTCGTTTTTCAAAAAAAGTAAAAGCCCGAAAGCCCGATATTCCAATTCTTTTACAATCAAATGAAGAATCGAATGAAGAATTGGCCAAAGAATTACAAATAGCTTTTTTGCTGAAAAATTCACCTACCTTGAATCACAAATTAAGAGATTTTATTAAATACAATTTTAGTTTCGGAGATTTTATTTTTAAGGATCTGAACGGCGAAGTGGTTGGTGTAGCCAAAGATCTAAAAGAATTGGAAAAAGTATTAGCACGTGTTCCCTTAGAAAGTGTTAAATATCATGCCGAAAGAAACCACTTTTCAATTTGGCTGAAAGCGCGTACGGAATTTTGGTTGGCCAAACAATTAAGACCGCAAAAGATTTCGGATTTTGAAAGTATTGATGAATTACGTGACGATATAATTGACAAAATTAGAACATTCAGAAAATCAAGACAAAAGAGTGCAATTACTGATTTTGATGTTAGTCAACTTGAATCTCGTGGTACAATTATGCGAATTGGAACCGGTTCAATTGGAGGCAAAGCACGAGGATTGGGTTTTGTAAATAGCCTGATTTATAATTTCAATGTTCACAAGCGATTTAAAAATATAGAAATATTTGTACCCTCTGCTATAATTTTAAGTACTGATATTTTTGATAAATTTTTAGAAGAAAATAATTTATTCGATTTTGCTTTAAATTGTAATAATGATGAAGAAATTATTAAACGTTTTAAAAAAGCCGATAGGTTCCCTTTTGAAGCGGTAAAAGATATTACGGCTTTTTTGGAAACAGTTAATACTCCCTTGGCAATTCGCTCATCAAGTTTACTGGAAGATTCGCAAGGACAGCCTTTTGCGGGGGTTTATGATACTTTTATGATTCCGAATAATAATCCCAATATCGAGCTCCGGATTTATCAGTTACTAAATATGGTTAAACTTGTTTATGCATCTACTTTTTTAAAAAAAACAAAAGATTATATAAAAGTAACATCATATCGATTAGAAGAAGAAAAAATGGCGGTAATAATTCAAAAGAATATTGGTGCCGAACATAACGGCAAATATTATCCGGAGTTTTCCGGAGTTGCTAAATCGTATAATTTTTATCCAACTCCGCCAATGGCTTCTTTTGATGGAATTGCAAGTGTTGCTCTCGGTTTGGGAAGAACAATTGTGGAAGGTGGGGCGGCAATTCGCTTTTGTCCGAGATATCCTTCAAACAATATTCAATATGGTACAATAGACGACTTATTAAAATACGGACAGAAAAAGTTTTTTGCTCTTTCGCTTAAACAAACTGAAGAAAAAAAATTAAATCCTGAAGATTTAGAAAAAAAATATGATTTGTATGAAGCTTATAAAGATGGAACAATGACGCTAACGGGTTCAAGCTATTCACCGGAAAATAATGCTCTTTATGATGGTGTGGGAAGAGATGGCATTAAAGTTTTTACGATGGCGCCAATTATAAAACATAATCTGATACCACTTCCCGAAATATTAGATTTTTTATTAAAAATGGGAAGTTGGGGAATGAGTGCACCTGTTGAAATTGAGTTTGCCGTTAATCTTTCCGTGCCCAGAGGAAAACCATATCAATTTGGAATTTTACAAATGAGGCCATTGGTACTGAACAATGAACAGGAAGAATTAGATATACATGTTTTTAATGATGAAAATTTGATTTGCAAAAGTGATAATTCACTTGGGAATGGTGTTATCTCAGACTTAAAAGATATTATATTTGTTGATATTGATAAATTTGACAGAGCCAATAGCAAAAAAGTAGCTACGGAAATTGAGAGAATTAACTCTAAATTAATTCATGAAAATAAAAATTACATTTTGATTGGTGTTGGTCGGTGGGGAAGCCTTGACCATTGGCTCGGTATTCCTGTTAAATGGGAACAGATATCCGGCGCAAGAGTTATTGTGGAATCTAATTTTAAAAATTTTTCAGTTGCGCCTTCGCAAGGTTCGCACTTTTTCCAAAATTTAACTTCATTTAAAATAGCTTATTTAACGGTTGATCCCCATAAAAACAGAGGATTTATAGATTGGAAATGGTTACGAAAACAAAATCCGGATAAAATAAGCGAAGAGGTTTTTCATATTAAATTAAAACAATCGATTAGAGTAAAAGTTAACGGCCAAACAGGCGAAGGAATAATTCTAAAACCTGAATCAAAAAAGTAATAAATTAGTTGAAATGAATTTTTTACTGAATTTATTTTTATGTAATTTTAAAATTCTTAGATAATGAATTTTTAATTAATGAATAGTGGAGTGAAAATGACTGTAAAAATTAAACCGGCTGAAAGAACATCGGATATCAAATATGCAGTTAGAGATATTTTGGCAATTGCTAATCAAGCAAAAGCTGCCGGTAAAGAAATGTTATATCTAAATATCGGAGATCCTAATGTTTATGATTTTGAAACTCCAAACCAAATGATAGAAGCAACATATAAAGCAATGAAAGAAAACTATTGCGGTTATTCTCCTTCTTCAGGTACAAAAGAAGCTGTTGATGCAATTGAAAGAGAGGCTGAAAGAAAAGGAATAAAAAATATTCGGGATATTTTTGTAACAACAGGTGCAAGCGAAGCCATAGATATTGCTCTTACGGCTTTAGTAAATCAAGGAGATAATATTTTAACTCCAACTCCGGGATATCCTTTATATACAGCTATCAGAAGCAAATTACAAATGGTGGAAAACCCGTATTACTTAGATGAAGAAAACGGATGGCAACCTGATATTGAAGATATAAAAAGTAAGATTAATGACAGAACCAAAGCTATAATTATAATTAATCCAAATAATCCTACCGGATCAAATTGTGATAAAGAAACTCTATTGAAATTAATTGATATCGCTTTAGAGCATAACTTAGTGATTTTTGCTGATGAAATTTATGACAAATTAATGTTTGATGGTGAAAAACATATTTCCCTTGCTTCTTTAAATTCAGAAGCACCGATAATTACATTCGGCGGATTATCGAAAAATTATATGGCGCCGGGATGGAGAATAGGATGGGGGATTGTGAGCGGAAACAAGGAATTACTTTCCGATTATGTTGAAGCAATGAATAAAATTCTTCGTTCAAGATTATGTGCAAATCATCCGGAACAATTTGCTATACCTGCTGCACTTGATAGCAACGATGAACATCTAATTGAAGGAATGGCAAAACTTACTCGCAGAAGAGACATAACAGTTGAAATGCTTAATGCTGTTGATGGAATTTCATGTGTTGCTCCTAAGGGTGCTTTTTACGCTTTCCCTAAATTAGAATTAAATAATTCCGATACACATTTTATAACCGAATTAATTAAAGAAACGGGAGTTGTTGTAGTACCCGGTTCAGGATTCGGACAAAAACCCGAGACAAAACATTTTAGAGCTGTATTTTTACCTCAAGAAGATGTTTTGGAAAAAGCATATAAAAAAATTGCAGATTTTTATTTAAAATATAAAAACGAATATGAATAAAATTAGGCTGTAAAATGAAACAAACAGTATTAAAAACATTAATCTTGATTGCATTAACAACCTTTTTTGCATTCACATGCCAAGAAAAAGATAATTCTCCGGTAGAGCCGCCTACGCACGGTACCATAAGCGGAGTTGTAATTGACGCAAATAATGAAAGTGAAATTGTTAATGCCAGTATTTATACCGAACCGGCCACAGATTTTGTTTCTACAAATTCACAGGGTTATTACATCATTAAAACCGTTGAACCGGCTGCTTATAAGGTTTATTGTTTCAAGGATGGTTATGATACTGTGAATGTTGGGGTAACCGTAATTGCAGGTGCAATATCAACGGCAGATTTCCAATTGAATGTAAGGGATACTTCTTCGGCTTCGAAATTCGGAAAGGTTGAAGGTTTTATTAGAAACTTATTTAATGAGCAGCCTCTTCAGAATGTATTGCTAACAACCGAACCAATTTCAGGGAATGTATTAACCGATGCAACAGGTAAATATACTTTTAACAAACTGATTCCGGGTCAATATAAAATTACTGCTATGAAAAAAGACTTCGACACGGTTGCTGTTTCGGTTAAAGTAATAAAAGGTCAAACTACAACAGCACATTTTTATTTGAAGCCGCAGAATATGCTTGACTCATCAAAACTTGGTTCGGTTTACGGAAAGATTATTGATTTTACTACTGCGTCGGCAATCGGAAATGTTTTAATTTCAACAAAACCAACAACTATACCTGTATTAAGTGATAATGCCGGTAATTATAAGTTGAAAGCATTAAAAGCAGGTGAGTATTTTATTTATGCTTTTAAAAATAATTACTTAAAAGACAGTTTAAAAATAACTGTTCAACCGGGTATTAATTCACAAGCCGATTTTATTCTTAAGCCGGCTACTGCATCTTTTGAAGGAATTGTGAAAAATTCTTCCAATACTTTGTTGCAAGGTGTTTTCATTAAATCAATTCCCGACATCGGTTCAAAATATACTAACTCCAACGGGTATTTTAAATTTGATAGAATAACTCCGGGACAATATAAATTTATTACTAATTTTGCCGGTTATTTACCTGATACTTCGGTAATTAATTTTGAAGGCGGAGACAAAATTAATTACGAAATTATATTGCAGGCTAAATAACTTTATTAAATATTCAATATTGAGGCATTAAAAATTTGAACATTAAAATTTTTGATGCCTCTTTTTTATAACTTGAAATAATTGAGGAAGATTTGATAGAATTTAATAATACAAAATTACAAAACGGAATCAGAATAGTAACGGAAACCGATTTTTCCTTAAAAACTTTTTCTCTCGGTTTTTGGTTTAATACAGGCTCAATTAATGAAACCAGAAAAAATAATGGTATAAGTCATTTTATTGAGCATATGCTTTTTAAGGGTACTACTAAAAGAACATCAAAGAAAATAGCCGATGATATTGAATCACTTGGTGGATATCTAAATGCCTTTACGTCAAAAGAACATACTTGCTACTACGGAAGGGGGCTATCAGAGCACTTAAATAAAACTTTTGAAGTGATTGCTGATATGATTTTAAACTCTGTTTTTAATGAAAAGGATATTCTAAATGAATCGAAGGTAATACTTGATGAATTATATGATATTGATGATTCACCCGATGAATTGATTTTTGATAGATTTGAATCCGAACTATTTAAAGGTAATTCAATAGCATATCCTGTAATTGGAACCGAGACAAATATTAAAACAATAAATAGAGATATGATTTCTGATTATATAAATAAATTCTATACAAGTAATAATTTAACCGTTTCTATCACCGGTCCGTTTTCACATGATGTGATCATAAATCTTTGTGATAAATATTTTGGTAATTTTAATACTTTTTCAAAAATAAAAAAACATAAAATAAAACTTTTAAAATCATTTGATTTTAAAATTGAAAGTGAAACTCAACAAATACATTACATAACAGGTATGCCTACATTTGGAGCTAATGATAAGAAACGAACGGTTGTTGCTTTGCTTTCGCATATCTTGGGCGAGGGAAGCAGTTCGCGTTTGTTTCAATCTTTAAGAGAAAAAAACGGAATAGCATATCAAATAAATACATTCCTGAATTCGTTTTTTGATATTTCAAGTTTTGGAGTTTACCTTTCGACCAATAAATCTTCTTTTAAAAAAGCGCAAGCATTAATAAAAAAAGAGTTTGATAAAATTAGAGCGAAAAAGGTAACTCAAAAAGAATTAAACAGAGCTAAAGAATATTTTATAGG
>CAZCBD010000040.1:0-16346 GCA_964496755.1 uncultured Melioribacteraceae bacterium | reverse complement strand
GAAAAGGTTGATGAAGTTATAAATGAACAAAAAGAACAAGCATCGCAAGATGAAATTGACAAATTGTTTTCATAAATGCGGAGGCTGTCATAGACTATTCATTATTACATGATCCAGATATGCAAGAAATTTTCGACAGTTTTCTTGTCGAAACCAGAGAAATTCTTGAACAATTGGATTTGGACCTCGTTGAATTAGAAAATAATCCGGAAGATGCGGATTTATTGAATAAAATATTTAGGTCGTTTCATACAATCAAAGGAACAGCCGGATTTTTAGGTTTAGTTAAGCTTCAAAAAGTAACGCATCGCGGCGAAGATATTTTAAACAAACTTCGCAAAGGTGAAATGAAAGTTGATGAGCAAATTATGGATGCGGTTCTAAAAGCTTATGATGCTATTTCCGATTTAGTGGATGTTATTGAAGCTAATAAAAATGAAGATTACGATACTGAAGAAACAATAATTGTATTGGAAGCGATATTAAGCGGAAAAACTCCTCAGACAACACCTTCGGTTTCTTCAACTCCGGCTCCAACAGATTCTACGGAATCGGCTAAGACTGGTGATATTTCTGCAGAATCTAAAATAGAAGAAAAATCATCCAAAACTGAAACCGACAAAACTGAAACTGAAAAAAAGGAAAAGACAAAAGCCGAATCTGTTAGTAATGATCTTTCGGTTTCCGAGGATAAATCCGAACCGAAAATAGAAAGCATACCTATTCCCGAACAAAAACCACTTGTTGAACAACCTGCTAAAAAAGCTGCAACCCCAAAAGCTGCAGCCAAAAAAGATCCTACAGCTCACATGAAAAAGGGAGAAAACACTATTCGTGTTGATGTTGAAAGATTAGATGATCTTTTAAATTTTGTATCTGAATTAGTGCTTGGCAGAAATATGCTTGCACAAATTAACAATGAAGCATCTATTGAATATGAAGGAACAAAATTAGCACACGATTTAAGCGAAGCCACAAGACAGGTTGATCTAATGACCACCGAGCTTCAGCTTGCAGTGATGAAAACCAGAATGGTTAAGATAGGAAAAGTTTTTAACAGATTTCCAAGAGTGGTGCGTGACCTGGCCAAAGATGCCGGAAAAAGTATTCAACTTGTAATACGTGGCGAAGAAACCGAATTGGATAAAACTTTAATTGAAGAAATTAATGATCCTTTAGTCCACTTGGTTAGAAATTCTGCTGATCATGGTATCGGGATGCCGGAGGAAAGAAAAGCTGCCGGCAAACCGGAAAAGGGAACCATTACATTATCTGCCGAACATGAAGGAAATAATATTATTATTACAATTGAAGATGACGGCAGGGGAATGGATCCGGAAAAATTAAAAGAAAAAGCTATTAGTAAAGGTTTAATTACACCCGATAAAGCTGCCGAGCTTTCTAAACAAGAAGCTTTTAATTTAATTTTTACTCCCGGGTTTTCTACGGCCGAAAAAGTTACAAACGTATCCGGTCGCGGTGTAGGGATGGATGTTGTTAAAACAAACGTTACCAAGTTACGTGGTGTTATCAATATCGAGTCTGAAGTTGGTGTAGGTACGAAAATAATTATTAAATTACCCTTAACTTTGGCTATTATTCATGGCTTACTTGTTGAAGTATGCGGCGAAATAGTTGTAATTCCATTAAATTCCGTAATTGAAATAGTCAGAGTTTCAAAGGATGCAATTTATTCTGTAAATCAAAATGATGTTATCAAATTAAGAGAAACAGTTTTACCGTTATTAAGTATTTCCGATTTATTGTATCATAAAAAAGAAGAAGATGTTGTGGAACAGCAATATGTTGTTGTTGTTGGTATTGCTGAAAGAAAATTCGGCTTAAAAGTTGATGATTTGCTTGGCCAAAAAGAAGTTGTAATTAAATCGCTTGGCTCCTATCTTGGAAATGTTGAAGGCATTGCCGGTTCAACAATTATGGGAGACGGAAAAGTAGTTATGATTGCGGATATTTCTGAATTAGTAAATAAGGTTACGGACTAAAATTGACGAATAAAATTAAAGCTTTGATTGTAGATGATTCTGCCTTTATGCGGAAATCGATTTCCATTATGTTGGGTGCCGATAAGGATATTGAAATAATCGGTACGGCTAAAGATGGTTTAGAGGGTTTGGAATTAGCCAAAAGATTAAAACCGGATATTATTACACTTGATATTGAAATGCCGCGAATGGACGGGCTAACGGCATTGGAGCGAATTATGAAAGAATGCCCGACTTCTGTAATAATGGTAAGTTCTTTAACAACAGAAGGTGCCGATGCTACTTTAAAAGCACTTGAATTGGGGGCGGTTGACTTTATTCCCAAAGAAATGTCCTATGTAAGTGTGAATATTGCAACCATTAAAGAAGAACTTATAAAAAAAGTTAAAACCATTGTTAGAGAAAAAAGCTTTAAATCCAGAATTTCAAGACTTCGTACCATATCAACAAAAATTTCTCCGGGACAAGAAACAACTCTTAAACCTGTATCAAAAAAACTAAATTTACCTAGAAACAATTATTCCGCTATCGGATTAGGAATTTCAACAGGCGGGCCCTTATCACTTCAAAAAGTAATACCGGTTCTAAAAAATAATTTAACTATTCCTATGTTTATTGTTCAACATATGCCGCCCAAATTTACCAAATCACTTGCCGATAGATTAAACACAATGAGTTCAATTAGCGTAAAAGAAGCTGAACATGGCGAAGAAGTGAAACCGGGTTTGGTTTATATTGCCCCGGGCGGATTTCATATGACTTTTGTTAAAAACACTTTCGGGAAAATTACAATTAGAATTTCAGAAGAGCCTTCGGATACTTTGCACAGACCGGCAGTTGATATTATGTTAAGCTCATTAATTGATATATATGGGAAGAATACATTAGGTATAATTATGACTGGCATGGGACATGATGGTTTAGAGGGAATAAAAAAACTGAAAAGTTTAGGAGGATATGCATTGGCGCAAGATGCAGATACTTCTGTTGTTTACGGTATGCCCAAAGCAATAGTTGATGCCAGCTTAGCCGATGTAATTGCTCCTTTAGAAAAAATTGCTGAAATTATTAATTTAGCCGTGTAAGTCTTAAGGTGATAATATGAAAGAAGAAGGATTTAAAGACCATACCTATCAAGAAATTTCATACAGAGAGGGTGATAGAAAGGGAAATATAATTAAACAGGGCAATATTAAAGTAGAAGGTATGGCAAAAATCTCTATTGAAGAAGATAGCCATGATGGGGTTAAAGTAATATTGAAAAAAGATCAAGACGATAATATTAAAGAAATAAAATTTATTTGCAGTTGTGGCGAAACAAAATCCGTTTTACTTGATTATTCCGAATAGCAATTATTATTACTACAAATTCCGAAAGTAATAAATCAAAATAGCTGCTTTATAATTATCACATGTCTAAATTTAGCCAATCTCTATTTTTAAAATTCCCAAAATTTACCGAAATCAATCAATCTTCTTGGCATCGATTTTGAGAAATGGAACAAGATTAAATTGGTGAATTTTATGTCGGTAACTAACTTAAAACTTGTAAATAAACTTTTGGATTTTACAGCACTTCGCCAAAAAGTGATTAGTAAAAATATAGCTAATATTAATACGCTAAATTATATTAGAGAAGATGTGAAATTCGAAAGTCTTATTGATGAAAGAATTGCTGCTAAGACTAAAACTACTAATCCGAAACATTTTTCTTCAGTTGTTGATCAAAATAATGCAACTCAAGAATTTAAAATTTATAAAGATACTGATGCAGTTAATAAATCCGGCACTAATAATGTTGATGTGAATAGAGAAATGGCTGAAATGGCACAAAATACATTGCTCTATAAATTCGGCGTAAAAAAACTCAACATGCATTTCCGGACTTTGGAAAGAGTTATTAGAGGAGGTAGATAATGAAGATTACTCCTAATTTTACAGCATTTAAAATAAGTGCAAAGGGAATGAGCATTCAAAAAAATAAAATGGATTTAGTTGCTGAAAACATTGCCAATGTAGATACCACCAAAACAAAAAACGGTACGGTTTATAAAAGAAAATTTTTGCAAGTGGTTGCGGAAAAAGAATTTAGAGAAACTTTAAGTCAAGCGAGTAATACTTTAAGAATGAAGACCGATAATAAAGATCATATTAACTTTATTCCAACATCGGAAATATCGGGTGAGAGCAAAATAAACATAAATTCACAGGTTTTGCAGGATAATACGGTTGGAGAAAGATTATATATGCCCGATCATCCGGATGCTGATCAAGACGGATATGTTGAAATGCCGAATGTTAATGTAGTAACCGAAATGGTTGATATGATTTCGGCTACTCGTTCTTATGAAGCAAATTTAACAGCATTTAATGCATCAAAAGAAATTGCAAAAAATGCTTTGGAAATATAAAATTGATTGTATATTGAGTTTTGAAAATCTAACTTTTTTAAGACTCGTTAATTGCAATCTGCTTAAAAAACTGTTTGTAAAATATTGTAAAAAAAGGTTTACGGAGATTTTATTATGAAGATTACCACAAATGCTATTGGTAATTATAATCCTTACAAAATTAAAAATGTAAAAGCTAATGTTCCGTCAAACAAAGTGAACCAAGTTAAAGCTAATACAAAAATCACTAATGCCGAAAAAGATTTTTTTACGAAACTTTATCCAAACAGCAAAGAAGAAATAGTTGATTATCATTTTTATCAAAGAACAGGAAAAATGAATGGTGTTTCCGTAGGTTCATTATTTGATAGAAGGGGATAAAATGAAAATATCAGGAATTAACGGGTTTAATCCCAAAATTAATACACTACAAAACACTACCGAAAAAAAATCTGTAAACGGTTTCGGCAAAATGCTTTCGTCATTTGTACAAGATGTTAATACCGAACAAATTAATTCGGTAAAATTAACCGAAGATTTTGTTGCCGGTGAAAACGTTGAATTACACGAAGTGATGATTGCCAGCGAAAAGGCTAAAACCAGTTTGGAGCTTTTAATGCAAATTCGCAACAAAACCGTTGATATGTACAAAGAATTAACCAGAATGCAATAATTTTTCTGAGCATAATATTTTAATGTAGATTTTTTTGCGTAGTATTTTTTAACAAGTTTTAAATAAAGTTAGAGAGATTAAAGTGGACAATAATCCAAAACCGATGAGCGCAATTCTAAGTATTTTTACTAAACTTTCAATACAACAAAGATTCTTTATTGGCGGTGTATTTGTTGCCATCATAGTACTTTTGGCTTTTGTCTTTTTAATTGTAAATGAACCAACCTATGTTACTTTATACGCAAATATAAATCCGGATGATGCCACTAAAGTTATTGAATATTTAGATTCTGAAAAAGTGCCTTACAAAATTGATGCAGGCCAAACAATAAGTATTCCCAGTAACAAATTATATCAAGTTAGGTTGGCCTTGGCCGGAAAAGGAATTCCATCTTCCGGCATTATAGGATATGAAATATTTGACAATAGCACCATGGGTATGTCAGAATTTATGCAAAAAGTAAACTACAAGCGGGCACTTGAAGGAGAAATAGCAAAAACCATAATGCAATTGCGCGGAGTTAGCAATGCAAGAGTAAATATTGTGATTCCGGAAAAATCAATTTTCAAGGAAGAACAAAAAGAACCTACCGCCTCGGTTGCCTTAACTTTGGGTAACACTATTCTTTCAAGCAATAACATTGCGGCAATAACTAATTTGGTTTCAAGCAGTGTTGAAGGCTTAAGACCGGAAAAAGTTACAATTATCGATTCGAATGGTCGTCTTCTTACAAAACAATATGAAGAAGAAGGCTTAAGTGTTTCAAGCAGCAAACAATATGAAATTAGAGGCAAGGTTGAAACATATTTGGCAAAAAAAGCTCAAGGTATTTTAGATAAAGTTGTTGGTTACGGAAATTCCGATGTCAAAGTAAACGTTGACATTGATTTTACAAAAGCTGAAAAAACAATGACAACGTTTGATCCGGAATCTCAAGTTGCAATTAGTGAAAACAGCGTTAAAACTACCAATAGCGGTGTTTCAAGAATTGATTCGAATTTGGTGTCGAGCGAAAACTCAACTACTAACTATGAACTAAGCAAAACAATTGAAACGGTTATTAGTGGTTCCGGCTCAATTAAAAGAGTTACAGTGGCAGTTGTTGTAAACGGTATTCCGGAAGAATCAACAGATGCAAGTGGAAAAAAAACAACACTAATAAAGCCACGCCCTAAGGAACAATTGCAGCAAATAGAACAATTAATAAGACAAAGTGTTGGAATTGACGAACAAAGAAATGATCGGATTTCTGTTGTTAGTATTCCGTTCGAAAATCAGTTCGAGAAACCGGAGGTTATAGAGGAAGCTCCTCTGGGGGATATAAATAAGATTATGAATATTGTTTTTGCAATAGTAGGCTTGATGGCGGCAATGTTTATATTAAAACAATTAATGTCGAAATTAAGAAATGAACCGATTCTAATCGGACCGGTTTCACCGGGAATGTCGGCATCATTATATGAAGATCAAGCAATGCCGGAATTTATGCCTACTCCCGGGCAAACTATTGCATCACCTCCTATGCCAAATGCTTCTTTGAATAATGCAATGCAACAACAGGTTGCAAAAAAAAGAAGAGAAATGATTCAAGTTGGTGATATTGAAGATGAAATTACAGATGAAGCTGTAAGGAAAAAAATGGAACAGGAAAAAATAGTGAATTATGTTTCGAAAAATCCTCAGGATGCCGCTAAACTTATTAATTCGTGGCTCAGAGAAGATGAGTATTAGGAAAGTGAAATATTATTTAAACTTAATTAAACTAATTTTTCAAATATAGTATTATAATATTTTAGAAAAGCGAATGGAAATGGACAGATTAATGACAGCTGAAGATTTAACCGGAGTACAAAAAGCCGCTTTGTTAATGATTGCTTTGGATGTGGATACCGCAGCTGAAGTTTTTAAACATATTGAGCCGGGTGATGTGGAATTAATTTCAGCTGAAATATCTCAAGTTCGAAATATCCCGACAGACGTTGTAACTCAAGTGCAGAAAGAGTTTTATACAATGGTTACTGCACAAGAATATGTACTTGAGGGCGGACTTGATTATGCCCAAGCGGTTCTAGAAAAATCATTCGGTTTAGCCCGTGCAATGGATATTATTGAAAAAGTAAAAACTATTACCACATTGCACGGCTTTGATGTATTAAGGAAAGCAGATTCAGTTCAGTTGGTAAATTTTCTGAACAAAGAACATCCGCAAACAATAGCACTAATTTTAGCACATCTTAGCCAAGAGCAAACAGCCGATGCACTTGCAGAGTTACCTGATGAATTGCGCGCAGACGTTGCTTATAGAATTGCTACTCTTGGTAAAATTGCTCCGCAAACTCTAAAGCAAATTGAAAAAGTAGTTGACGAATTAGCCGGTTTTTCAATCAACCAAACTTTAAGCAAACTTGGAGGTTCCAAAGCCCTTGCACAAGTACTTAATAGAACGCCGGTTTCAATAAGTAAGGAAATAATATCCGAGATTATGGACAAAGACGAAGATGTTGCTTTCGAAATTAAAAGACTAATGTTCTTGTTTGAGGATATAATTCACATCTCCGATAAGGATATTCAACGGATATTAAAAGAAGTTGATAGAAAAGATTTAGCTTATTCGCTTAAAGTTGCCGAAGAAAATGTGCAAGAAAAAGTTTATAAAAATATGTCGGAACGTGCGGCAGATTTATTGAAAGAAGAATTACAATTTATGGGGCCGGTTAAATTGAAAGAAGTGGAAGCGGCTCAGGCAAGAATTGTTGATGTAATCAAACAATTAGAAGAGCAAGAAGAAATTACTATCAATATGGGAGGCGGAAGCGAAGAAGTTTATGTCTGATGTTGTTAGGCTTAAAATAAAAGGTAAATCGCTTAAAGCTAAAATTGCCGGAGATGATCAAAGTCTTATGGGCGAGGAAAATTCTTTCGGCGAAGATAATTTTAAAAATGAATTGGAAAATCAATATAAATTAGGATTTGAAGAAGGTGCCAATTCTGCAAAATTAGAAACCGAAAAATACTTTAACGAGCAATTAGATCTGAAACAAAAAGAGTTTTATAATATACTTGCACAATTTGACGAGCAAATGTCGGAAATGGAAAAATCTTTTGGTCATATTGTAATTCAAGTTGCAAAAAAAATTGCAAAAAAAATTGTTAAAAAAGAATTAGAACTAAATTCGAAAATAAACGAAACACTACAAGAATCTCTAAAAAAAGTAATTGGAGCCAATGAGGTTTTTATAAAACTAAATCCAAAAGATTATTCTGAAATAATTACCGAAAGCTCGGAATATAAAAAGTTTTCAAAAATATCTTTTGAACAAGACGATTCGATTCAAATTGGCGGTTGTCTTGTCGAAACGGATATCGGCAATGTTGACGCACGGATAGCGACTCAAATTAATCAAATTGAAAAAGCTGTGGAGTTGAGTTTAGAAGAAAATGACAAAGAAACATCTTTGTAGGCTATTTTGCAAAGAATGTGGATTAAAAAACTTGCGTAAATATTAGGTTTTATTTTGAATGTTGCCGAATCATATATCACACATTTCAGCAATATTATCGATAAGACGGATTTAATTAGACTAAACGGAAAAGTAACCGATGTAATCGGGTTAATCATTGTTTCCTTTGGTCCTAACGTTAAATTAGGTGAAATCTGTTCTATTATTGATAATAACGGGAAAGAAATCTGCAAATCCGAAGTAGTTGGATTTAAAGACGGGAAAGTGCTTTCGTTGGCTTTGGGCGAAGTGGAAAGTATTTCTCCCTCATGCGAAATTATTGCCGAAGGGCAAAGTTTTCGGGCAAAAGTAGATGAATCTTTATTAGGCAGAATAATTGACGGGTTTGGCAATCCGCTTGATGGCAAAGGAGAAATTGAAACCAAACATACACTCCCAATTTATCGTGATCCGCCAAATCCATTGAAAAGAAAAAGAATAAACGAACCTTTGCAAACCGGAGTGCGTGCAATTGACGGTTTATTAACTGTTGGCAAAGGGCAACGTGTAGGAATTTTTGCCGGTAGCGGTGTGGGTAAAAGTGTGATGATGGGTATGATTGCCCGAAATACGAATGCCGATATTAATGTTATTGTTTTGGTTGGCGAGCGTGGTCGCGAAGTTAGAGAATTTATTGAAAAGGATTTGGGCGAAGAAGGATTAAAGAGATCGGTTGTAATTGTTGCAACCGGAGATAAACCGGCGGTAATGCGAATTAAAGGTGCATTTCTTGGAACAACAATAGCCGAATATTTTCGCGATAAAGGATTTGATGTGGTTTTAATGATGGATTCGGTTACAAGATTTGCAATGGCTCAGCGCGAAGTTGGATTAACAATCGGCGAACCACCAACCCAAAAAGGTTATACTCCTTCGGTTTTTTCCGTACTCCCTAAATTACTTGAACGAGCGGGAACTTCCGATAAAGGAAGTATTACCGGATTTTACACAGTATTGGTTGATGGCGATGATATGACCGAACCAATTGCCGATGCAGTGCGTTCAATATTGGATGGCCATTTTGTTCTTTCCCGGAAATTGGCTAATAAAGCACAGTTTCCCGCTATTGACCCACTTCAAAGCGTGAGCAGAGTTATGCCTGATGTTGTTTCGCCACAGCACCGAAAGCAAGCTCAGATGTTTAATGAAATTCTAACAACTTTTAATGATGCCGAAGATTTAATTAATATTGGCGCTTATGTTAAAGGCTCGAACCCGGAAATTGATCACTCTATAAGCAAAATAAATTACCTTAGAATCTTTTTAAGACAAGATATGTTTGAAAAATCAACCTTTCAGGAGGCAGTGGAAAAGCTAGACAAAATAGTTGGTACGCCAATTGACTGATTTTATTATTGAATGGAAAAGTTATGGCAAAATTTAAATATAAATTCGATTCAATTAAACGGGTGAAAATAATTCTTGTAAAAAAAGCCCAAAAGGAATTAGCCTTAATTGATAATGCGATCTTTAAAAAAAAGGAAGAAATAAAAAAAACAATTGAAGAAAAGTCGAAATCAAAAAAGAATTTTTTAGAAAAAAAAATCAGAAGCGCAAGCGAATCTATTTTTTTTTCAAACTATGAAAACTTTGTTGAAGAAAAGATTGAAATGCTGAATGAAGAATTAAAAAAACTTCAAAGCCAAAGAAAAGAAAAAGTGAAAATTTTAGCTGAAAAGACTAAAGAAAAAAAAATTTTTGAAAAGCTTGAAGAAAATATGAAAATGGTTTTTAAAAATGAAGAAAACAGAAAAGAACAAGTATTTTTGGATGAAATCGGAACTATTAATTTTAATAGGGAAGAAAGATAAATGGAAAAATTAGGATATTTATTAACATACGGTATCGCTTTTCTTTTTGTTGCGGCAGCAATGTATATCTTAAACTTAAGGTATAACAATATCTTTCAGTTGGATTTTACTCCGACACCAAATGTTCAACGAATAAATTATGAACTTGGTCAAAAGGTTGATAGTTTAAAAAATTACTATAAAAAAACCAGAATTGATACGTTTTTTGTTTATCAGGATACTACACTTATTAATAAAATTAAAATACTTGAAGCTGAAAATAATAATTTAAAAAATATAGTTGTAAGCAAAGAAAACTTAATTAAAGAAAAAGACAAAAGAATAAAACTAATAACCGATAACAAAGCTAAATCTAAGGATAGTACTTATTTTGCATGGCTAAAAGCCACAGTTAAGCTTTACGAAACAATGGATTCGCAAAAAGCCGCTACTATAATTAAGGATTATCCGATTGATAAAGCTAAAGATATTATTTACAAAATGAAGAAAAAGAAAGCCGGCGAGATACTCTCATTATTGGCCCCTGACAAAGTAACACAAATAACAGGAGTAAAATAATGGTTATCAATCAAATGTTTTTGCCGACCGGAAATAGCCCGAATGTATTGGGATTTTTCGGTTCGCAAAAATTAAATAATGCCAATTATTTGTTTTCCGATATTATGAAAGTTAATCTCGGTGAATCAAATAATTTGAACATGCTTGGCGGAAATGCAGTGAGCTTAGCCGGTTCTTTTTCGGAAGCAGAAGGGAGTAATTCTTCTTCTGACTTAAAGGATCTAATTTCACTGTTGCAGGGATTAATTACTAATTCAGAATCAGCCGATGAAATCCAGCTTACTGGAAAGCAATCTAAAGAAGAGAAATTAGAATTAATTACCGAAGAAAAAACGCTAAGCGAAAAAGAAACCCAGAATTTATTGGCGTTTCTGAGGGGTATCGGGTTAGTGCCCAAAGCGGAAAGCGGTTTGCAAAACAAATCGTTCGGTATAAATTATGCCGATGAAAATTCCGCCAAAAGTGATTTGATTTCTGAAATTAACAAAGCACTTAAAGAAGGTAAAACTGTAATGCTTGAAATTCAAACCTCTTCGGGAATTCTGAATTTGGAACTGAAACCAAGTCAAATTCAAGAATCCGATATTGTTGCTTCAGCAAGTGATGATTCCGAAGAGTTGAATATTCAAAAAGCATTTTCGTCAGTGCAGGATGAACCTGAAATAAGTGTGAAAGTTGATTTTAAAGATTCCAAATTACTTGAACCTGAAAAAGTTCAAACTAATAATAATTTTGGTTTGAACGAGGCAAACGGTGCGGATACTTCCACAGCTGATACTCTTTCTGCAACCGGTAATTTTTCTGCAACCGGTGATCTTTCTGCAACTGATACTTTTTCTGCAGAAAATGAACTACTGTTCGGGAAAAAATTAATGCCGGAACAATCTGATTATGGAGATGTAGCAAGTGAAATTACTTCAAGTGACAACATCTCTGAAAAGATTGCCTCTAGCGTGAGTTTTTCCGACAAAATAACAACCGATGTTTCAAAAGAGAAGGAATCTGATTCCAAGAACATCGAGATTCAAAAGGAATTTTTGCAAGCAACTTCAGATAATCCTAAAAAATCAGAATCTGAAATTTCTTTACAAGCGAATCCTAAAAAATCAGAATCTACGGATAAAAATGTTCAATCAAGAAATATTCTTGAAGAAATGAAATCTGTAGCAGAAACGAAAACAAAGGATGAAAACACTATTTATTTCAAGCTCGAAGAAAAAAAGATTGCGGGAAATAGTGATAAAAACGCTGAAATTGCATTAGAGAAAAAAGATTCGGAATTAAAATTTAAAATGGATTTAAAAACCGGATTGCAAAAGGCAAAAATTCAAGCTGAAAATGATAAGCCGATCGGAACAAATAAACCGCATAAAAGCGGTATTGTTTCGGATGAGGTTAAATCATCAACTATTCCGTTAAGCAATTCAAATGGTAAAGACGGCAGTATATTAAAAACTGTTCAAAATCAAGTTCATTTGAAAAATGAATCTATTCCCGAGCAAAATATGATTCAGGGAAATTCAACAAAGGAAGCGGGCGTTATTTCAAATAGCGAGACAGGTTCACATTCTCAAAGCCAAAATGAAAGTAATACAGGCAAGGGTTTTAATTTTGGAAAAGACTTTGAAAGTATCATGCAAAAAATTGATAACAAGGTTATTAAGGAAAATAACAATAATCAATTTAAAGAGATGCTGAATAATTCAATTACCGAAAAATCAATTATATCGGAAAAACCAAAATTAATAAATGCGGTTAACCTTGTAAAAGAGCTTTCAAATTTTATTCATCGAAATGAAGAAAAATCTTTGGTTATAAAGTTGGAACCGGAACATCTTGGAAAGTTGAAAATAACTTTAGAGCAAAACGAAAAAAGTGTTCATGCTCATATTGAAGTAACTAACGAAGCGGCCAGAAAACTTGTTGAATCGAACATTAAAGATTTGCAGCAGAGTGTTCTAAAAAATGGTGTTGATCTTGGTTCGGTAAATATTTCTCTCTCGGATCAGAATCATCAAAATGAAAGATCACATTTTGGTGAAAACAAAAATAATAGTTCAAACTCAAAGAATCTAAACTATGATGAATCGGTTTTAACGGAAGAAAATGAAAGATCAACTATAAGAAGGATGGGTTACAACACTGTTGAATACCTAGCCTAAGGAGAAAAAAATGGTTGAACATTTATCAAACATACGTTTTATGGATGGAACTACACAAACGGCAAACAAAGGAAAATCGGTTTTGGGTAAGGATGATTTCTTTAAGCTGATGCTTCAGCAAATGAAATATCAAGACCCTTTGAATCCGATGGAAAGCGATGAGTATGCTGCTCAACTTGCTCAGTTTAGCTCCTTAGAGCAACTGCAGAATATGAGTAAGGCGCTTGACAAAAGTATTAATGCAGATTTCCAGCTTGCCCAATCTATTAATAATACGATGAGTACAAGTCTTATCGGGAAAGAAGTGAAATTGCAAAACAGCAATATTAATTATGATAAGCAATCGAAAATTGATTTTGCTTATGTGCTTCCGGCAGATGCAAAATCCGTGAACATTGAAATCAAAAATTCCAGTGGACAATTAATTAAAACAATAAAGGGAGATAAAACACTTGCCGGTGAATATAAAATCTCCTGGGATTGTCTTGATAACAATGGAAACAAAATTGCAGCCGGAAATTATTCTGTAAGTATTAAAGCTACTGCACTGAATGGTGAAGCTACAGATGCGCAACTGTACCAAGTTGGTTTAGTTGATGCATTAAGATTTACCGATCATGGTTCGGTAGTTGTTATTGGTGGCAAAGAATATTCCTTGTCCGATATTTATGAAATAATACAACCATCAAGCATCGGAGGCTAAAATGGCTGGTTTTATCAATGGAGTGAAAGTTCCGTTTGTTCCGATTACGAAAAAAGACAGCGTAATTCCAAACAGAACTAAAGTTGCAGGTGATAGTTTTAGTAATGTTTTCCAAAAGGAATTAAACAAACTTAAAATATCTGCTCATGCAACAAAAAGGTTAGAATCCCGCAACATCAATTTAAACGATGCTGATATTGCAAAGTTAAACGATGCTGTTGGGAAAGCTGAAGCAAAAGGTGCACACGATTCATTGGTTATGATGAATAATACTGCTTTTATCGTTAATATCCCGAACAGAACGGTAATTACCGCTTTACCTGTTGGGAAAGGCGAAGAAAATGTGTTTACCAATATTGACAGTGTGGTTTTTGCTACTTAAATAAAAAATAGTTTAACATAAATTAACACGGATGGGACCTTCCAAGGACATCCGGATTTAACCGAACGACTGACGTTAAATCACATGTTAATTAAAATTGGAGGTTATTATGGCACTCTTAAATTCATTATTTTCAGGTGTGTCCGGTTTACAAAACCATCAAATTATGATGGATACAATCGGAAATAATATTGCAAATGTAAACTCAATCGGGTACAAATCTTCCCGAGTAACTTTTAGCGATACTTTTAATCAATTTGTTAGGTTTGGTAGCGATCCAAGTAATGGCGGCGGCGGGTCAAATACTTTCCAGATTGGATTGGGCATGAAGGTTAATTCAATTGATCGCGACTGGAGTCAAGGTACTTTTGAAAGAACCGGAGTTACTACCGATTTAGCCTTACAAGGTAATTCTCTTTTTGTATTAAATTCTAATGGTCAGCAATTATATAGTCGTGCCGGTACTTTTGCTTTTGATTCAGGTGGGAATTTAGTTAATACTCAAAGTGGAGCAATTGTTCAAGGTAGAATGGCAACTTCCAAAGGTGTAATTCCTCCCGGAAATAATTTGGAAGATATTGTTGTTGATACAAATTTAAAACTTCCTGCAGTAGCTACCGAACATGTTTCTTGGGGTGGAAATCTTGATAGTACAAGTACAAAAACAGCTTCGGATGAAGTTGTTCTTTCAGGTAATATTGATAGTAGCAGTTTAACCGATGGCGATACCTTTGTTACCAATAGTGTTGTATATAATACTTATGGTGATGCATATAAAATGGAAACAACATTAACTTATGATGATGGAGTTGCGGCAGGTACCGATCCTTCTTTTGCGGTAAGTTATAGAATTTTAACCAATGACGGAAATAATACCCAAGTTGTTGCCCCTGTAAATGTGGGTACTATTGAATTTGCCGGTGGTACGATTGAACCTTCCACTACTCCCGGAACCTTAACCGATATTGCTGATTTGGAAAATATAAATGTTAATCCTACCGTTACACCATCATTGGATTTAAATTTTGATTTAAATATCAGCTCATTAACTCTAAATAACCAAACCGAAACTATTTCGGCCGTAACTGATAACAATAGAGAAGTTAATATTGTTGATGGTACCGTTACTATTTTTGATTCCTTAGGTATTTCTCATACTTTAACAGTTCGCTTTGCACGCAGAGCTGCCAATGCAAATCTTTGGGATTACAGGGTTTCTGTACCGGCTTCAAGTGGTACTATAACTGGTGATCCTCACGGAACAATTTCTTTTGATTCTAATGGTGGTAATCCTACTGTAACCCCAAATCCCCCTAAATTTGAATTTCAACCCAATGGTGGAGCCAGTCCGCAAGTAATTACTATGGATTTTGGTACTAAGTTCGATGGTATAACACAAACATCGGCAAATTCAGTTGTTTCATCATTAAGTCAAGACGGCTCCGATGCAGCGGTACTGTCTGATTTAAGTATTGACCAATATGGGAATATAAAAGGTGTATTTTCAAATGGCAAAACTCGTTTAATGGCTCAGATTTTATTAGCCAAATTCAAAAACAATGGTGGTTTAATTAGCGTTGGAGATAATATGTACCAAGTATCCGCAAACGCGGGTGATCCTGTAATCGGTGACCCGGGTGAAACTACCGGTACAACGATTCAGTCCGGTGCATTAGAACAATCTAATGTTGATTTGTCTGAAGAATTTACTCGTATGATTGTTGCCCAGCGAGGATTCCAAGCTAATGCCAGAGTGGTTACAACTTCCGATACATTATTGCAAGAGATTACAAATATTGTGAGATAAATTTAAGAACCACTGCCCAAACATGAGGAGCTGATTCTTCTCATAGTTTGTCAGAAGCGGGCTTTTGTCGAGGCCCGCTTTTTTTATACTCCAATATTTACAGACATTTTATATAGGTGATAAAATATTTTTTGCTGTCAATAAACAGAATTACACACATTTAGTTGCAATTCTATATTTAGATTCCGGCTCACTGGTAGAAATGCCGGTTCGTCGTCAAAACTAGCAAACCTGTTTAATTCATCGTAGTCGAAATCATACTGAGCTTGTCGAAATTATACTGAGCCTGTCGAAGTATGCTTAAGTTCACCTCAACGCAACATGTTCTGTTCATTTCTTTTGTCCATGATACAAAA
>CAZCBD010000039.1:0-16456 GCA_964496755.1 uncultured Melioribacteraceae bacterium | reverse complement strand
TCCCAAGATTCAAAGTTTTGCCGACAAGGGAGAGGTTACGATAAGTTTTCCTGTTGCGCAATTAAAAACAAAATTTGATTTTTCTTTTAGCGGATTAAAAACTTCCGTTTTAAGATTTCTTGAAAAACAATACAAAGAAGTGGGGAATATTCCCGAAGCTGATTTGCCTAATATTTGCTGTTCTTTTGAAGATGCAATAATTAGAGCCTTGATTAAGAATACCGAAAAGGCTTTAAAAGAATTTGACATAAATTCCATTTCGGTTGTTGGGGGTGTTGCGGCAAATTTGCATATAAAACTTGCTTTTCAAAGATTAGCCGAAAAGTATGAAAAAAAATTGATAATACCCGATTTAAGTTTTTGTGGCGATAATGCAGCCATGATTGCGCTTCGCGGTCAAAAGCTTTTTGAAAACGGAATTGAATCCGATTTTGATGTAAATGCTTATCCGGCTTTGCCGAAAGATATATTTAAAAATTTTTTTGAGTAAAAGAAAAACCAAGTTAATTGAAAAAAGATTTTTTAAAAAATATTTCAAAAAAGGTAATTAAAAAAATTAGTTTGTTAGGCTTTTTAATCGGCTTATTTTTGTCGGTTGTTTTTTACACTTTTTTTTCACCGAATTATTATCCACAAACAACAAATTCTGAAATTGTTATCCGCAATGGCGAAGTATTTAAATCAACAATAAAGAAACTATATCGCAGAAAAATTATTCCTAGTAAAAGTAATTTTTATTTTTTAGCTAAATTACTAAATGCCGAGAGAAATATTAAAGCCGGGTATTATAAAATTCCAAATGGTTTAAGTTATTTCGAGTTGCTTAGATTTTTAATTAACGGACAACCCGAACCATCAATTTTGATTACAATTCCAGAGGGAATTTGGCAACATGATGTGGCTAAACTTTTTAAAAGAGAATTAAATTTAAATGTTGAAAAATTTTTGCAACTAAGTAAAAATAAAAGTTTTATTAAAAGTTTAGGATTAAATGTTCGAAATTTAGAAGGATATTTATTGCCGGATACATATTATTTCAAATTAAAAAATTCGGAAAGGAATGTTATTAAAAAATTGGTAAACGAAACTCTAAGTTTCTTTAATTCTGAACGAAGAAAGCAAATAAAAAAAATGGGCTTAACAATACATCAGGTTCTAACATTAGCTTCCATTGTTGATGGTGAAACAAATAATCCGAATGAATTTAAGAAAATTGCCGGTGTATATTTAAATAGATTAAAACGAGGAATGAAATTACAAGCCGATCCGACAATACAATATTTAATTAGAAATAGAAAAAAACATAATAAAATATACTTCAAGGACTTAGAAAAGGATAGTCCTTATAACACTTACCTTTACAAAGGTTTACCCCCTTCGCCCATTAACAACCCGGGTAAAGAAGCAATTCTATCGGTTATATATCCGGAGAAAAATAATTTTTTATACTTTGTGGCAGATGGAAACGGCAATCATAAATTTTCAAAAACATATTCAGAGCATCTAAAAAACGTGAGAGCATATCGAAAGGCCAGGAGAAAAAAATGAAAAAAATTATAATATTTTTTTTAATTGCAATATTATTTTCATGTGCAAATCAGATGCCACCAAGTGGCGGGCCAATAGATACAATACCTCCGGAAGTTATTGAATTCTATCCTGCAAACGGTACTGTGAATTTTAATGAAAAAATAATTTCCATTACATTTTCCGAATATGTTGAACACCAATCCGCACAAGAAGCAATATTTATTTCGCCTAATATTGATGGTCAAATTGAATATAATTGGTCTGGAAAAACATTAGAAATTGAATTTGAAAATGAATTGAAAAAGAATACTACTTATACTGTTTCAGTGGGTACCGAAGTTAAGGATATTAATAATAGAAATAGAATGGTCAATGCGTTGCTTTTTTCATTTTCAACAGGCAATAAAATTGATACTTATACGTTAGATGGAAAGATATTTGGGCAATCGCCTGAAAATTGTATTGTATTTGCTTATAAAAATCCGCCCGATACGCTAAATCTATTAAAACAGAAACCCGATTTTATTTCCCAAGCAGGTAAGGATGGAAATTATTTTTTTAGCGGCCTTGGTAAAGGTGAATATAGGATATTTGCTTTTGAAGATAAATTCAAAGATTTACTTTATAATATTGAACAAGATCGATATGCGGTTTCATATGAAGAAAAATACACTTTAAATGAGAAAGATACTGCTATACATAATGTTAATTTTTATATGTCGGTTGAAGATACTACTGCACCAATAATTACCGAAGTAGTGATGACAGATCAAAATCATTTTTTAGTTAAATTTAACGAACAATTGTCTCATGTCGGCAACTCGTTATTTTATATTTTCGATTCCACAAATCAAAAAAGAACCGATATTAGAGCTATTTATAAGGGCAAACGGAAGGAAAACGAATTATTAATGGTTATTCAGGATACTCTGAAAAAAGGAGAGAATTACTTTTGGGCAAAAAACTTAAGAGATAAATCCGGCAATGTTACTAATGAAGATAAATTGAAGTTTGAAATAAATTCTAAAAAAGATACTTTGAAGCCGCAAATATTAAAAGCCGTTACAACTTATAAAGAAGATGTTCTAAATCCATTTGATCCAATAATAACAGTATTATTTAATGATGCCGTTAAATTTAATAAAGCTATTACGAATTGTAGTATTAGAGACAAGAAAAATCGATTTATTAATTTTAACACAGAAAAAATAGATGATGCTTCTTTTAAACTAATTTTGAACGGAAGATTAAATTATAATGATGAAATAAAGCTTACCGTTTTGGCCAAAGGAGTTGAGGATTTAAATAAAAACGAAATGGATTCAACTTTTACAAAAATTTTTAAAGTTGAAAACCCCATTAATTTTTCCGGTTTGTCTGGGAAAATTGATACAAGTTATTCCAAATCTTCAGGGGAAATATTTTTGATATTAAAAAATTTAAAAACAGGGTTGATTTATAGAAAAAAAATCATCAATTTAAATTTTAGTTTTGAAAATATTTTACCGGGGAAATATTTTTTATGGGGATTTAGAGATAAAAACAAGAATGGAATATTTGATTATGGACGAATCAAACCCTTTAAAACTTCTGAATATTTTTGTTTTCAACCGGATACTTTGTTTCTAAAGGCAAGGTGGCCTTTGGGAGATTTAATATTTAAGTTTTAGTTTAAATTCAAAATAGTGAAACTTGATATAAATTTTATTATCTTGCTATTAATCATATTGAAATAGGAATCTTTGAAGATTAACACGTTGATTAAAATACGGAAGATTTTATTTTTCATTTTTTCATGTAATTTTGTAATTATTTTGGGGCAAAATAATTACAAAGATTTTTTTGAACTTGAATATCTAACAATAAATGACGGATTAGCTCAAAGCTCAATAAATTCAATTGTGCAAGATAAAACCGGATTTATTTGGATGGGTACCGAAAGCGGCTTATGCCGGTATGATGGTTATGAATTTAAGGTTTTTGAATCTCACATTTCCGATTCAACTACAATTCCAAATTCTTTTGTGACTTTTTTGCTTAATGATACCGATTCAACTATATGGGTGGGCACCGAAAGAGGTTTGTCGGTGTTTAATGTAAATACCAACAAAGCTAAAAGAGTAACCTTTACAAGTTCTAAAGTTAAAGAACATGAGTTGAATTTTATTAATCACATTAAAAAGATTAACGAAGATATTATTTTAATTTCAACCAGAGGTGGATTGGTTAAATACAATAAAAAGACAGGTGTTTATAAAATTTATTTTATAAACTTAAATTTCAACGAGTTTAATGCTAATAAAATTTCAGCTGTAGAGAAAGTTACAAAAAATATTTACTTTTTGGCTACAGATAAGGGCATTTATATTTATGATTACAAAAATGAAAAAATTTTTCGTTTTACTGCCTATTATTTTGTAGGAAATGAAAAGAAAATTAATTCAATCATTAATGATAAAAATTATGTATGGTTTGCTACAGATGCCGGGCTTATTAAATATTCTTTAACCACTAAGAAAGTTACCAAATTAAGATCAAATAAGTTTTATTCAAAAAAAATAATTAATGTTTTAATTGATAAAAACGGAAATTTATGGGTTTTTTCTTTTGGTGGCGGAATAAAAATTATTGATAATAAAACCGGCAAAATTATTGGTCTCGAAGAAATTTGTGAAATTTCAGATCCCAACGTAAAATTAAGTAAGTACATGAAATCTTTTTTAATTGATAACTCCGGGATTATTTGGTTGGGTTCAAAAGGAGAAGGTGCCTATAAATTAATTAGACGAAAACAATTCAATTATTTTCTTGCAAAAGATAGCAAAAGTAATTTTAGGAATGCGCGAAAAATTTTAAACAATGATAGAATATTTAATATTTACGAAGATTCCGATTATAATTTATGGTTTGCAACTTATGGGGGCGGAATTAATTTTTATAACCCGAAAACCGGAAAAGTAAAGTATTATATCCATGATAATAAAACCAATACCGGCATAAGTGGGAATGATATTACTAATATTATAGAAGCTCCGTATGATAAAAATCTAATGTGGTTTGGTACCAGATACTACGGAATTAGTATATTAAACAAAAAGACGGGTGAAATTAAAATACTAAATTCTGCAAATTCTGGATTGTCGAATAACAGCATTTTCGAGCTTTGCCCCGATAACAAGGGAAATGTTTGGATTTCAACCGAAAATGGCTTGAATAAATACAAACCGGAAACAAATTCATTCGAAGTTTTTTTTAGTAATCCGAAAGATTCTACAAGCTTAAGAGATAACCATGCACGTGCATTATTATGGGATAATGGTAAACTTTGGGTAGGAACTTGGGGCAGTGGCATTAATCTATTTAATCCGGAAACCGGGAAAATAGAAAAAATAGATTCATCAAATGAAAGATGCATATTAAATGGTTATCATATAATTCAACTTTTACGTGATAAAAATGATTTATGGGTAGGGACAATTGAATCGGGCTTAATAAAGTATGATCTTTTGGCATCAAAAATTACAACATATAATATTAATAAAGGTCTTTCTAATAATACTTGTTACGGAATTCTGAAAGATAATAAAGGAGATTTGTGGATTCCAACAAATATCGGCTTAAATAAGTTTGATCCGATAAAGGAAACCTTTAAAACTTATTTTGAAGAAGATGGTTTAATAAATAACGAATTCAATGATGGTGCTAATATGAAAGATCATCTTGGGAATTTGTATTTTGGTAGTTTTGGTGGGGTCGTATTTTTTAATCCGGATGAAATTTTTGAAAACAAGCATAAACCGAATGTAATAATTTCAAAATTTGAAAATTACAATTCAACTTTTAATTTAGAAAAAGATCCTAATGCTTATACTATGATTACGTTAAACTACGATCAAACAGTATTTTCAATTCGGCTTTCCGCACTGAATTTTATTAATCCAAACAAAAATAAATATACATATCGTGTTGAAGGACTTACGGATAGGTGGATTAACTTGGGTACAAAACGTGAGATCATAATTACAAATTTAAATCCCGGTGAATATATTTTCCATTTTACGGCTTCAAACGATGAAGGAATTTGGTCACAGTCAGATAAAACTCTCAAGATTATAGTATTGCCACCATTTTACTCAACTTGGGTATTTAGGATTTTAGTAATAGTTGTTATTGTGATCTTAATAATTATAGCTTATAAAAATAGAATTAAAAGTATTAAAAATCAAAGAGTACAACTTGAAAAATTAGTTGATCAACGCACAGAAGAGTTAAAACAAAAAAATGAAGAATTGGAAGATGAAATTGAGGAAAGAATAAGAATAGAAGAAGAAGTTGCAACTTATATTGAAGAGCTTCAAGAAAGCAAAGACTTAATGGAAAAAAACGCTTTTGATTTGGTTGAAATAAATCTAAAGGTTGAAGAATCGGAACAAAAGCTTCGAGAATTAAATGCCAGCAAAGATAAATTCTTTTCAATAATTTCTCATGATTTGAAAAGTCCTTTTCTTGCTTTGCTTGGTTATACGGAAATTTTAATGGAAGATTTTGAGAATTTATCTAAGGAGGAAATGCAGGAATTTATTTACTCTGTTTCAAAAGCGGCGAAAAATGTGTATAACTTGCTTGAAAATTTATTGGAATGGTCAAGAATTCAAACCGGTCGCATCGAATATATTCCGGAGTTTTTTAATCTTTATCAGGTTTCAGGATTTGTAATTGATTTGTTAAATGAAAATGCAAAATCAAAAAATATTCATTTGGTTGATTCTGTTGAAAAATCTATTGTTGTTTATGCTAATGAAAATATGGTGAATACAATAATTAGGAATTTAGTTTCAAATGCAATTAAGTTTACTTCAGAGGGGGGTACAATTGAAGTAGGTGCCATTGAAGAAGATAATTTTGCCAAAGTTTGGATTAAAGATAATGGTATCGGAATGTCTGCCGGTGATAGAGAAAAGCTTTTTAGAATTGATGTCCACCATACCACTATTGGAACAAATAAAGAAAAAGGTACCGGTTTAGGATTGATTCTTTGCAAAGAATTAGTTGAAAAAAACGGGGGAGAAATAAAAGTAATAAGTGAGATTAACAGGGGAACAACATTTGAATTTACTTTGCCTTTTTCACCGCCTCATGAACAAAATGAAAATCAAACCTAGAATTATTTGTGCTAATCATATAAATAATATTTTTGTGATTTTATTCTAAATTTCAAGATGTCTTTATTTAAGAAAGAATAAATTTTTCCAAATTCTCCGTTTTTTAACCATTTAAAATATTTGTCTGAGCCGAGAGCAAGATTAAACATCTTTATTTGTTTTGGATTTATTTTATTTAAGATTGAATATTTTAACCCCGAATTAAATAATATTTCTAGTACTTGAAACTGAATTTTAATTAAATCTACTTTTCTAAAATTCTTAATGTAAAGTTTTATTCCGTATAATCGGTTACCTTTTAAGTTTCCATAAAAAGGTTTAATAAAAATTGGAAGAAGTTTTACACCATTTATATTTACCATATTATGGAATAAGAATTTTTCGTTCAACAAATTATTTTGAACGGCAATTACCTTGAAAGGGAAAGTGTAGCCTACGCCAATATTAAAAATTTGATTTAATTCTCCTACAGCACCTGTAGCCGCAAAATAAAAAGGTGTATCCATTTCCAGAATATGTGGTGAAGTTGGAATCCACATTAAACCGGTATCTTTAAACAGCATATGGCGTTTCCACTTTTTCATTTTTATGATTTTTAATTTACACTTTAAATTATTTCCAAGAAGATTTTCGGAATTTATAAAATAAGCTAATTCGCCACAGGTTAATCCGTAAATGTATGGGATTGGATATTTTGAAATAAAAGAATAAAAATTTTTTTCCGGAATATTACCTTCAATTCTTATTCCACCCAATGGGTTAGGTCTGTCTAAAACAATAAACTCAATATTATTTTCAGCTGCTAAGTTCATTGCTTCGCCCATTGTTGATATGTAAGTATAAGGTCTGCTTCCCACATCCTGAATATCATAGATAATTACGTCTATGTTTTTCAAGTATTGTTTTATTTCATTTTTATTTGTGAAATACAGTGAAACAATTTGTAGTCCGGTTTTGGGATCGAGAGTATTTTTAAACTTAATGCCGGCGGAAATTTCCCCGCGAATTCCGTGCTCGGGAGCTAATAATAATTTAAGTTTAAAGTTCTTAGCATTAAACAAAATATCTATTGTTGAATTAAATTGAGAATCTACTCCTGTTTGATTTGTAATTAATGCAACATTTTTATTTTCAAGTACTTTAAAATTTGTTTCCTTTAGAACTTCAATTCCGGTCTTTATTTTTTGACAAAAAATAAAATTTATAAATAAAAAAATAATAAGAGTACTTTTAAGAGAAATTCTCAAACTAGATCCTATGCTTTTTTTTCATAGATTAATTTTCCGTTTTTAAAAGTAGCATAATTAATAATTTTCCCAACTTGGTAAACAATATCAGCATATTCGTTAGTATTCATAATTGCTATATCGGCATTTTTACCAATTTCCAAACTACCTGTTTCCGAAGAAATATCCAATGCTTTGGCAGCGTTAATTGTTATTGCGGAAATTGTTTCTTCAATTGTCATTTTCATTTTTAGTGCGGCAAGACTCATAATTAGATTTAAATTGGAAATATGGGATGAACCGGGATTATAGTCTGTTGAAAGAGCCACAATCACGTTGTTATCAATTAATTCTCTAGCGGGCGCATAATCATAATCTAAAAAGAAAGAAACGCCCGGTAAAAGTACGGCTACAGTTTCGGTTGATGACATTTTTGTTATTTCATTTTTATTTGCTACTTCTAAATGGTCTAAACTTGTTGCATTATACTTTAATGCTAAATCAATTCCGCCTATGTTATTAAACTGGTCGGTATGTAATTTAATTTTAAGACCATGTTTTTGGGCAACAGAAAATATTTTATCTATTTGATTAACATTAAAGGCAGTGGATTCGCAAAATGCATCGCAAAAAACTGCAAGTTTATTTTGTGCGATGAACGGTATCATTTCTTCGCAAATTATTTTAATATATTTTTCGGGATCATTTTTGTATTCCGGCGGAAATGTATGAGCGCCTAAAAAAGTTGGAATTATTTCAATTGCAGAATTTTTGTTTAAGTACTGAATAACCTGTAGAAGTTTAATTTCATCATAATAACTTAAACCGTAACCGCTTTTTATTTCTAAAGTGGTAACCCCTTGGGAAATATAATAATTAATTCGCGGTTCAATAATTTTAAATAACTCATCGAAAGAAGATTTTCTGATTGCTGAAACGGTTGCATTGATACCACCACCTCGTTTTGCAATATCTTCATAATCCACACCGGCAAGTTTTTCACGGAATTCATTTGCTCTTGAACCGGCAAAAGCCGTATGTGTATGGCAGTCTATTAATCCGGGTAATGCAATTTTACCTTTGGCATCAAAGACATTATCAAATTGTAATTTTCGTTTACTTGTATTTTTTAGAAAATCTTTAATTATTCCATCTTCAATTATTATTGAGTGGTTTTCCAATACATCAAGTCGGGACATTTCGGAACCGCTTTTATAATTTTTCCCGTTAGTATTTACAGTTACTATTTGAGACAGATTTTTTATTTGAGTTAGCATTTCTTAAATCCTAGATTTTTTTTTTTACAAAGATAGTAAAACAAAAGTAATTTTTACGATTTGATTTACTAATTGCACTATGGAATAACATTTGAGGTTAATCTGAAATTTTGTCAAAAGCACATAATTTTGTAAATTACATAACTACAAAATAAAGGACAAGTTAAAAATGCCTCCATCCAAAAAGCTTAAAATTTTGTTTGTAACTTCCGAAGTAATCCCTTTTGTAAAAACAGGTGGTTTAGCTGACGTTAGTTCGGCACTTCCGCAAAAATTAATGGAAATGGGACATCAAATTAGAATTGTTTGTCCGAAATATGGTGCAATTGACGAACGAAAGTATAAAATTCACGAAGTTGTAAGACTAAAGGATTTAACTACAAACATTGGTGATAAAGAAGTTACTTATTCGTTACGGTCATCTTTTTTAATATCGCAGAAGAACAGAGTCCAAATTTATTTTCTGGATAATAAAGAATATTTTGCAAGTAGGCACAGTTTATATGCAGATCCTTTAACCAGAGAAGAATTCGAAGATAATGATGAAAGATATGCTTTGTTTGCAAAAGCTGTTTTCGAGTTGATTCTTAAGCTGGGTTGGATTCCGGATATTATTCATTGTAACGATTGGCAATCCGGATTGGTGCCTCTCTATAAAAATGTTTTATTTGGTAATGAAAAGGCTTTTGAAAAAATTAAAACTATTTTTACAGTTCACAATATGGCTTTTCAGGGAGAATTTCCAAAGAAAAGATTCCCGATTTTATCCTTGCCGGATGAATTAAATAGCGAAAAAGGAATTATTCACAAAGGGAAAATTAATTTTCTAAAAGCGGGAATTAAATATGCCGATATTGTAAATACAGTTAGTGAAGGTTATGCAAAGCAAATATGTGAAGATAAAAATATTTCAAATGGTTTGAATAAAGATATTGTTGAGCGAAAAAATAAAATTGTAGGCATTATTAACGGAATTGATACTACCATTTGGAATCCTGAAAAAGATAAACACATTGAAAGAAAATATAATTTAAAAACAATTAGAGATAAAAAAGAAAATAAATACGCTTTGCTTGATAAATTTGGATTTGAAGGTAAACCGGATTTACCGGTAATAGGATTAATTTCCAAGCTATACGATGTAAAAGGATTGAATCTTGTTCAAAAAGCTTTTGAAGATTTAATGAAGTTAGATGTAAGATTTGTATTACTTGGCACAGGAGACAAACAATACCATCGTTTTTTTGAAGAAATGTTTATGAAATATTCCGACAAGTTTTCTTGCTATCTTGGTTTTGATGACGAGCTGGCACACATGATTGAGGCGGGGGCGGATATGCTTTTAATGCCTTCAAAATATGAACCCTGCGGCCTAAACCAGATGTATAGCCTTAATTATGGAACCGTTCCTATTGTACACGAAACAGGGGGATTGGCTGATACAGTGAAAAATTATGATGAAGCAAAGGTTACTGGAAACGGATTTGTGTTTTCTAAATTTAATGCAAAAGAATTGGTGAAAACTATTAAATATGCCATTAAAATTTATGATAAAAAATCTGAGGACTGGCTTAAACTAATGTCAAACGGTATGAAAATGAATTTTTCTTGGGAAAAATCTGCAAAGAAATATCTTAATTTATATAAACGCGCTACAAAGTAGGTTTATATTGAACAAAGCAATTTTTTTTGATAGGGATGGTACTTTAAATATTGATCCGGGATATTTAGGTGATCCGGATAAAGTTGAACTTTATCCGAATGTTCCCGAAGTGATATTTAAATTAAAAAACAAATTAGGATTTAAAATATTTGTTGTTTCCAATCAATCCGGTATTACTCGTGGCTTAATTACCAAAGAACAAGTTGATGCTGTTAATGATAAAATAAATTGCCTTTTAAAAGAAAAAAATACATCAATAGATGATTTCTTTTATTGTCCGTACCATCCCGATTTTGATGATATTGACAAATGCAAGTGCAGAAAACCATCTCCTGAACTTGTTCTTTTTGCCGCCAAAAAATATGACATCAATTTAAATAAATCTTTTTTTATTGGTGATAAAGAAGTTGATATTGAATGTGGGAACAATGCAGGTCTTAAAACTGTATTAATTAACCATAATACAAATGAAAGATTTGAGTTGAAAAATATCTCAAAAACACCAACATTTGTAGCTTACGATTTTAATGAAATTTATAATTTTATTGTTACTGAATGTAACGGAGGAAATTTTTGAAATTACTTAAATTTATTTTTACGATTTCTGTTTTAATTTTTATTTTTATTGCTTGCGAAGAAGATCCTTCTTCTTTGGGAGTCAACTTAATTGATACCAAAATTACCATAGGCGAATATGACAGTATTAATGATTCGCTTCAAATGCAATATTCTTTTAACGTTAGCAAAGACACTATTAAAAATGAAAATCTTTCTACAATTTTATTGGGAAACTATAATGGTTTTAAATCTGTTGCACTGTTAAGATTTTTTACCGATTTGCCCGACAGCGTTTTAAATGGAATAAAGGGCGATTCTGCAATTATAATTTCTTCAAAATTAAAAATTAAACCGATTTATAAAATCGGGGATATTTCCGCTAATTTCGATTTTAAAATTTATGAAATTAAAAATAGTTGGAAATCCATCAATTTTACTGCCGATAGTTTAGCGAATATTCAATACGATCAAGTTGATATGATTGAATCGCGATCATTTACAGACTCTTTAATTGTATTGGATATTAACAAAGATCTAATTCTAAAATGGATTTCCGATATTATTGATCCTGTAGGGAATCTGGAATTCAGGAATTTTGGGGTGATTTTTGAACCTACAGCATCATCAAATGGGTTAATTTCTTTTGGATCATATCAAGAAAGAAGGGCTTCTACAGGTATTCCTAAAGTAGAGTTAATTGTAAAATTTACTAAAACCAATAAGTTAGATACATTAAACCTAATTCATCCTACTATGAATACCTTTGTTACTTCAGGAGAGTTCGTATCACCCGGTTATGATAGATTAATTGTGCAGGGAGGGTATCCCGTAGAATCAAAATTAAAAATAAATTTTGAATCATTGCCCAAAAACATTGCTATCAATAAAGCCGTAATGGAATTAACGATTGACGAAGTCAATTCGTTTCATGGATCGCCTTCAACCGATTCGATCTATGTTTCATTGTTTTCTAACGAAGAAATGACCAAATTAAGTTTGGGATCGGGTACTGTAGCAATTCTGAAAAGAAACGGCAATATTTTTTCGGGTGAAATTACATGGCTACTACAGACCATTAAAACAAAAAATGAAAACTTCGGAATGCGATTAAATATTGATAAAGCTTACGGTGTTTTTGATAGATGGGTTCTTTATTCTAATAAAGAAAGTAATAAAAACTTACGTCCCAGAATTAAAATTACTTATACAAAAAAGAGTGCTAATTTATGATGAATATAAAAATTTCTAAATATGTAAAAATTCTAATGATGATTTTATTTGTATCTACGCAATTTAATTTTGCCGGCGGCGGTTCAATTTATTCTCGTTTTGGTTTAGGTGATTTGTATTATTTTAATAATGCACGTCAATTTGGAATGGGAAGTATTGGCACATCGTTATCAACACAAAGTTATATCAACATTAACAACCCCGCCACAATTTCTATGAAGCAATTAGTTAGATTTGAAATTTCTTTATCTTACAAAAGGTTAAACAGCAAATCCGCATCATCCTCAACTATTAATAATGATGCAAATTTAGGTACAATTGCATTTGCTATTCCTTTGCAGAGAGATTATGGAATTTCAATGATGTTTGGACTAACGCCATATTCTGATGTGAATTATAATGTGCAAGAAGTACACGATACATCTAAAAATTACAGCCTTGATCATTCCGGAAGCGGCGGACTTACAAAATTATTTTTCGGCGGTTCCGTAAATACAGGCCTAGGGTTTGCTCTTGGTGCTACCTTAGATTATTATAGCGGTAAAATTACTTATAAGGATGGCATTGAATTTACAAATGCTTCCGGTTTGCACGATTCGTTTTTTGAATCAAAAAGTATTTACCGGGGTTTTGGTGGAACAGTTGGATTAATGACCGATGATTTATCTGAAAAAATTAAAATTTCCGATAAATTATCTGAGTTACGATTTGGATTTAATTATTCCTTTTCTTCGAATATGAATGTGGATACAACCTTATCCACCAATGCTACTTTAGGCTTGCAATCCGAAGTAACAGGTATATATAAACAAAAATTGCCAACAAGGTTTGATATTGGATTTAGTTTTGTTTACGATGAAAATTATTTAATAAATTTTGATTACAGAAATCAGGATTGGAGTGATTTTTCACAGGATAATAAAATAAATCGTTTGAAAAATTATTCACGTATTGCTCTTGGAATGGAATATAACAGACACGAATCAACTTTTTCTAAATTTGTAAAACAGATTGTTTATAGGTGCGGAATTAGTTACGAACAATCTCAATTTTCGGTTTATGGCCAAGAACTAAATCAGATTTCGGCTTATGCAGGTTTATCCGTACCTTTGGGGCCCAGAAGTTATTTCGATATAGCTTTTATGTATGGCCAAAGAGGTACAACAGAAAATAATTTGTTGAAAGAAAACATATTCGGTGCATCAATTGGCATAACAATTGGAGAACTTTGGTTCGTACGATTTGAAAAATAATTTTGTAAATATTTAAGTAAATAAATTGGAGTCAGAATTGAAAAAGAGTAAAGTAATATTAATGATTTTGATATTTTTCTTTGCTATTGGTGTTTTTGCTAAACCCAATACAATGAAATATGTTGATATTCAAACTAAACAAGACAGTATAGACGTTAATGTGGCATTAAGTCTTTTTTATGAAGATTATAAAAATAAAATGTATGAAAGTGCATTGGTTTCAGGATGGAAGCTCATAAAATTTGCACCGGATGCTTGTGTTAAATACAGAGTGTACAAAAAAATGGAAGACGCCATTACTAAATTGTACAATAATGAAAAAACAACACCCGAAATGAAAGCTCAATTAGCCGATACAATTTTATATGTTTATGATGAAGCCATAAAACATCAAGTAAAAAAAGCCGGTTTGTTTTGGGCAAAAAAAGGATATGTTCTTCAAGTATGGCACAAAGCCGATCCTAAGCTTATTGAAGAAGCATATCTCAATGCTTTTAAAGCCGATCCGAATCTTTCAACAAGCTACAAAGATAGATTGGGATTATTGTATATGCAATTGGCTGATGAAAATGAAGAATACCGAAATAAAGCTATTTCCCTTTATTCCGATCTTTCTCAAGCCGAACCCGAAGTGGCGAGATGGAACGATAGATTACGTCAGTTAGCCGGCGGAGATATTGAACAATTAATGGATATCCAATATCAGGCTTGGCAAATGAATAAGAATAATCTGGAAAAAGCATGGGCTTATGCATCTGCTTGCATTAGAGGTAAGGAATATGAAAAAGCAATTGAACCTTTGAAATATTTAACGGAAAAATCTCCTACCGTAATTAATTATTGGAAACAACTTGCAAATGCTTACCAAAAAATTGAAAATAATGATGAATCTATCAGAGCATTAAAAAAATTAGTTGAATTAGATCCAAATAATAAAGAGAATTATCTGAATCTTGGCATTCAATATCAAAATATGAAACAATTTTCCGTTTCGAGATCATATTTATATAAAGCTATGAAATTAGATCCGGATTGGGATTTCCCAATTTATTTGGAAGGACAGCTTTATGAACAAACTGCAAGGAATTGCATTAAAGGTTCGAAAATTGACTTTATGGATAAATGCGTTTTCCAATTAGCTGTAGATACTTACAAAAAAGCAGCAACAAAAACCGGAAGATATGCTGATCTTGCCAAAGCAAGAATTGCTCAATTTAGCACTACAGTACCTCAACAGGAAGATTACTTTTATAGAAAATACAGCAAAGGTGACGTAATTAAAATAAAGGGAAAATGTTATAATTGGATTAACAGAACAATTATTGCTAAATAACTATTTTTTTAACAAAAAAATTGAGAGTAATATTGGAACATTTAAAAAAAGATACCGCAATTTATGAAGTACTTCAAAAAGAACTTCAAAGACAAGAAGAAGGTTTAGAATTAATAGCTTCCGAAAACTTTACCAGTTTGGCTGTTATGGAAGCTTCAGGCTCAGTACTTACAAACAAATATGCTGAAGGTTATCCGGGTAAAAGATATTACGGCGGCTGTCAGTTTGTAGATGAAGCTGAAGATATTGCTCGTGATAGAATAAAAGAAATTTTTGGTGCCGAATATGCAAATGTTCAACCTCATAGTGGTTCACAAGCAAACATGGCTGTTTATATGTCTTTACTTAAACCGGGTGATACCGTTTTGGGATTAAGCCTTGACCACGGTGGACATTTAACCCACGGTTCGCCTGTTAATTTTTCCGGAAATATTTATAATGCTATTGGCTATCCTTTAAGCAAAGAAACTCAGACTATCGATTATAACATGGTTGAAGATTTAGCAAAAAAAGAGAAACCCAAAATGATTATTTGTGGTGCCAGCGCGTATTCACGTGATTGGGATTATGCTAAGTTTAGAGAAATTGCAGATAGCATCGGAGCTTTTTTAATGTGTGATATGGCTCATCCGGCCGGACTAATTGCTAAAGGACTTTTAAATAATCCTTTGGAATATTGTGATGTTGTAACTTCAACTACTCACAAAACTTTACGAGGCCCGCGCGGTGGAATTATTTTAATGGGTAAAGATCGCGAAAATCCTATGGGCATTAAAACCCTTAAAGGCGACAGATTAAAATTAATGTCTGAAATTATTGATGGCACCGTAATGCCGGTATTCAAGGCGGACCGTTAATGCACATAATTATGGCTAAAGCAATTGCATTTGGTGAAATACTTGACGATTCTTTTACAGATTATGCAAAACAAGTTCAAAGTAATGCTCAAGCTATGGCCAAGAGATTTAACGAATTAGATTATAATTTAATTTCCGGTGGCACCGATAACCATTTAATGTTAATCGATTTAACAAACAAAGGTTTAAGCGGTAAAAAAGCGGAAAGAATTCTTGGTTTGGCACATATCACGGTTAATAAAAATATGGTCCCTTATGATACTAAAAGTCCTTTTGTAACCAGTGGTATTCGGGTTGGAACCCCGGCGGTTACCACTCGCGGAATGAAAGAAAATGAAATGGTTCAAATTGTTGACTTTATTGATAG
>CAZCBD010000038.1:0-16487 GCA_964496755.1 uncultured Melioribacteraceae bacterium | reverse complement strand
CAGATAATAATCACAACAATAGAAAACATCGGCAACATAGTGGAAAAGATCCTCACATTTGGCTAAGTCCTGAATTAGTAAAAATTCAAGCTAAAAATATTTGCAATGCTTTTATTTCGGAATACCCTGAAAAAGAATTTTTTTTCAGAAATAATTTTAAGAAATTCAAAATGGAATTGGATTCGGTTTCAAATATTATTGCCAATAAATTAGCTAAATTAAAAAATAAAAGGATTCTTGTTTTCCATCCCTCTTGGGGTTATTTTTGTGATCAATTCGGATTAAAACAAATCCCTATTGAAGTTGAAGGTAAAGAACCACCGCCGGCCACAATAAAAAAAATAGTTGAGTTTGCAAAAGAACATAAACTTTATAATATTTTTATTTCAAAACAATTTAGTACAAAACTTGCAAAAGTAATTGCAAAAGAAATTAACGGAAATGTAATTTCGATTGACCCTTTGGCAGAAAACTATTTTAATAATTTAATTGCAATTTCAGATTCTCTAGTAAAGAATATAAATAAATGAACAATAAAAAAATTATAGAAATAAAAGACTTGAGTTTTAGTTACTCTAAGATTCCGGTTTTAGATAAAATAAATCTGTCTGTTGAAGAAAGGGATTTTATCGGCGTAATTGGCCCCAACGGCGGCGGTAAAACAACTTTACTAAAGTTAATACTCGGGCTATTAAAACCTCAGACCGGAACAATTCAGGTTTTTAACACCGCCCCTGAATTTGCCCGAAAACATATCGGCTATGTTCCTCAATATTCGGAAACAGATGATAAATTTCCAATTACGGCATACGAAGTTGTTGCTTTGGGGCTTATTAATAAAAAAACAGTAACACCTTTTTTTAATAAAAAGAAAAAAAAACAAATTGATGAAATTTTTGAAAAGCTAAACATTAACAATGTTAAAAACGAATTATTCGGAAATTTAACGGGCGGACAAAAACAAAGATGCTTAATTGCACGAGCAATTATTGCGGAACCAAAAATTCTTTTGCTGGACGAACCAACAGCAAGTGTTGATAGCAATGCGGAAATCGGGTTTTATAATTTGCTTAAAGAGCTGAATAATGAATTATCCATTATCTTTGTTTCGCATGATTTGGGATTTATTTCATCTTATGTAAAAAAAGTTGCTTGTATAAACAAATCGCTTTCTATTCACCCCCGAAGCGAAATTGCAAAAACAAATTACAATGAATTATATGAAACTGATATTTCAATTATAAAACATAAGTGTGGATTATAATGTTAGATTTTTTTGCACCATATTTTGAATATACTTTCTTACAAAATGCACTACTAGCAATTTTATTTTCAAGCATAGCGTGTGGAATATCGGGCTCGGTAATAGTTGTAAAAAGAATTTCGTACCTTGGCGGCGGGATTGCTCATGCAGTTATGGGCGGAATTGGAGCCGCTTATTTTTTAGGAATTGACTATTTATATGGTGCTGTTTCTTTTGCAATAATTGCCGCATTAATTATAGGTTGGATAAAATTAAATTTCAAAGAAAGCGAGGATACCATTATTAGTGCGGTTTGGGCTATCGGTATGGCTGTTGGAATTATACTAACTTATCTGACTCCGGGTTATAGTGTGGATTTATTTTCTTTTCTTTTCGGAAATATTTTGATGATTTCCAAAAGCAGCATTCTTTTACTTATTTGCCTCGATTTAATTTTAATACTGGTACTCTCTTTTTATTACAAACAAATTGTGTTTGTACTTTTTGATGAAGAGTTTTCAATTATTAGAAACCTGAAAACAAAACTAATTTATCTTACGCTTTTAATATTTATTGCATTAACCATTGTAATTTTAGTTCAAACGGTAGGATTGATTTTAGTAATTGCATTATTAACATTACCAAGCGCCATTGCCCGAATGTTTTCGAAAAGTTTGTTGCAAATGATTGTAAAATCTTCAATTATTGTTTTACTAACAAGTTTAACCGGACTTTTTGTTTCGTACAGTTTAAATATTCCAACCGGAGCAACAATTATTTTGGTAACCGGTACAGTCTACCTTTTTGTGTTTATTTTGAAGCTGAGAAACACTTAATAATTAATCAATATTAACTTCATCAAAAGCATTTACAAAAAGAACATCACCAATTTGTTCATATCCGTCAAAAACCTTTTCACCCTCTTTTTTCAATTGCTCTTTTTGCATTCCAATAATCACAAAACCGGCTTCGCTCGAATTATTATTAACCAGATTTTTGAATGTTTTCTTTTCAGTTAATTCAAACACTTGCATATTTTTATCGGTTATAGGCAATCTGCCATTCAATACAAATTCTTTGATTTTTTTCATTGTTTTATCATATTCACCCTCTTTGCAAATACTATTAATTTTAATAAATCCATCTTTCCAATCCGGATGACCTAGAATTATATAGCTAAGCATAATCATTAAACCAACATTTTTAGTATCAAGATCTCTAATCCATACATGAATTCCATTTTCATATAGAATACTTCTTGAAGAAGCTCCCAAAATACCAACATCAAATTCACCGGCTTGAACTAAAGCTAAGTTTTCAATAATCTGTTTTATGTTTTCGGGATTATGCTTGTTATATTCAAAGAAAATTAAATTATTCTCCATACCCGAAGGACCGGGTAACTGAATTGTTTGTGCAATTGCAGAGGTATAAGAAGGCGAAATAATTGTGTCAACATAAAAATTACTATGCGTTCTGTGAACCCGTTCCAGTAATTTTTCTCTTTGTTTTTTAGCTTCCGCTTGTTTTTCTTTCGAATAATAGCCTTGATTAAAATGAATATAAGTTCCAAATCCGAATTTATACGAAATCCATTTCAACAATGTAAAAGCTTTATCTCTTTCGAAAGAGCTGCTTGAAATACAAACAGCCGAAGGGCGCCAGTTTACATTATTTTCTTTAGGGGCTTTGGTTTTTTGAATAAATATCTGAAACCTTCTACTTAGTTGAAATATTGCTTGCTGAAAGATTGATGCTAATCCCGCACGCTCTTTATGGTTGCTGGTTATATAAAAATACAATAAAATCATTATTGAAATTGCAAACAAAGCGTAAATTAAATCCATTTGAACCATTAACCAAACGCATAAAATAAAACCCATTAATGAAACATACCATCGGGATTTGAATGTCGGTCTATAGGAAGGATCCGAGCCAAAATGATGTAAAAATGAAATTAAACAAATAGCTCCGTAAGTAACCATGAAAAACATTGATATAATTGAAGCAACTGCATTTACATTGCCTAAACCAATGAAAATAAAAGCTATTAAACTTGTAATAATAGTAGCATTTACAGGTTCATTTGATTTGCCTTTTCCTTTTTTTAAAAAATTATTCAACGATTTAAAAGGAAGCGACTCATCCAAACAAATTGCTTGTAAAGTGCGCGGAGCTACTAATATTGAGCCTATAGCCGAGGAAAATGTTGAAGCAGCCAATCCAAGCGGAATCATTATCCAACCTGCAACGGCAATCTTACTCATAATTAATTGATCATTTATAAGATTTTCCGGTGAAGCCGAAACACTTAATTTCCAGATAACGAAAAAATAAATAATCATACCAACAATTGTGGCTGAAATTGTACCAACGGGAATTGATTTTTTAGGATCTCTTAAATCACCTGAAAGCCCTACTCCGGCTGTCATTCCGGTAAAAGCCGGGAAACATATTGCAAATACTATAAAGAACTGATCAGGATTTCTTAACGTGCCGCTTAAAATTCCTTCACCGCTTGCTCTAACAAAATCAGTTGTTCCTAAAAAAAATAATAATAAGGATAAAAATAAAATAAAAACAACTATGTAAAGTGTTTTTACTCCAATATCAGCACCCTTTTTTATAACAATTAAAGCCAATATTGCCATTGCAGGAATGCTAATAATTTGCCTTGGCAATTCCCACCCATAAGAAGTTTTAAAAAATTCAAACAAAGGCGAAAAAGCCTCGGTAAACGCAATAATATAAAATGCAACGCTAATAGCTTGCGATAAATATAAGGCAATACCAATTGTTGCACCAATATTTAACCCAAAGCTTCTTGAAATAATAAAATATTCACCTCCGCCTTCTACTCTTTGATTTGTAGCAATTTCCGAAATAGCCAAAGCAGTAGGAACCGTAACAAAATGCCCTAAAATAATTATCAAAAAAACACCCCAGAAACCAACAGTACCAACGGCAAATCCAAATCTTAAAAACAGAATAGCTCCTAAGATTGTAGAAATAGCCGTAAAAAAAACAGGCGCTGTTCCAAATCCTGTGCTTATATTTTTAGTTTCGTTAGTTGTGGTCATTCTCAAAATTCCAAATAATAAGAACAATAATTAAATATTATTTTATCTATTTAGCAATTCTTTTTCTTTTACAATTAAAGAATTAAAGTTTTTTGAAAAAGGAAGTTTGAGAATTACGGTTGTTCCTTTGCCGAATTCCGATTTCAAATTAATTTCGCCATTAAGTTTTTCAATAATTCTGGAAATAATTGTCATCCCTAAACCAAGCCCTTGATTAATTTCAGGATATAATCTATAAAATATCTCAAAAACTTTTTCTTGATGCTTTTCTTTTATGCCTAACCCATTATCCTGAATTTCGTAAACCGAAAATTCTTTTTCTTTGTAGCCTTTTATTTTAATTTCACAATTTCTTTCGGTGCTTTTATACTTAATCGAATTTTCAAGGATATTTACAAAAACCTGTGAAAGTAAATTAGCATCTGCATAACATTCGGGTAAATTCTCATCAACTTGTAAATTCACACTAGCTTCATTTAGCTGATAAAGTAAGGTTTGTTTTAATTCTAAAATAAGTTCATTAACATTAATTACCTCTAGCTTAATATCAATTTGGCCTATTCTACTTACTTCAAGTAAACCTTTAATCATCGCTCCCATTTTATCGGCACTGGATTTTATAATTTTGAAATCGGGCAAAACATCATTTTCAATTTTTTCGGTTATTTGAAATTTTATTTCACTACCTATCTCCAAGGCATTTAGCATTCTTAGAACATCGTTCAGGTTAACTTCGATTTCTCTTGAAAAGCCTTCAATATTAACTAATGGAGTTCGTAAATCGTGCGATGCTACGTATAGAATTTGTTGAAGTTCATTATTCTTTTGAGTTAGCATTTTATTTATTTTATGCAACTCTAATTTCGTTTCTTTAAGAATTGTTGTATCAAACACCGTAATACGTACTAAGCTTTCCGAATCGGGCAACCCTACCATTATTACATCCGCCCAAATATCTTTACCGGAAGAATGTTAAAAAACCCATTCGGTTCTAATAATTTCACCCTTCAAAACTTTTCTTAATAATTTAATCCCCAACTCTTCAGACAATTCACCGTTTGGTTGAAATTTCGGAGAAAATTCGGTAAAGCTTTTTCCTTTAGATTCTTCGGACGGATATTCAAAAATAGATACGGCTTTATCATTAAAATCAACTATTTTATCTTTTAATACATCATAAACAATAATGCCCTCGGGGGCATTTTCAACCAGCGAACGATATCGCTGTTCACTTTTTCTAATTTCTTCTTTGTTTTTTTTGTAGGTTGTAACATCGGAAAATATGGCAAGCGACCCTATAATTGATCCGTCTTCCTTTTTAACATTAACCGCATCGGCTCTAATATAAATTTTTTCGCCATCTTCTTTATAAAAATAAAATTCCGTATTTATTTTTCTGTTTTCTTCTTTATATTTAATCAATCTGCTTACAAAGGAATCTCCTTTTGGTATTTCATTTCCTTCAACATCAAATATTTCAAGTCTAAAATTGTTAAGTAAATTTTCCTTTACATCGCTAATTAACTTTTGTCCTTCTCGGTGCAAACCTAAAATCTCCCTACCCACTTTGTTCGTAAATAACAATTTCATATTATCAATTGTATTTTCAATAAATTGAATACCGGTAGGAGCATTTTGTAAAACCGTATTTAAAAATAAATTGGACCGTTCCAATTCCAATTCGGCTTTTTTTCGGGCACCAACTTCTCTTGTTACGATAATCACTCTTTTTTCGCCATCAATTTCAGCTATTTTAATAGAATTTTCCGTCCAAAATTCCACTCCGTTTTTAGATTTATTTTTCCATTCGAAAATAGTTTCTTTTCCTTCCTTAGCAGCATTAAAAATTTTGTAAAATTGTTGAATCAGATTTGCATAATCAGAAGAGCTTAAATCGGAATAAGTTAAATTTTTTAAATCTTCATTTTCATATTCAAACAATTTTAAAAAAGCCCTGTTTGCATTAAGGATTTTTTCGGTTACAAAATCAAAAATAATAATAGCATCTTTTGTAGAATTAAAAATTTCCTCATAATTTTTTAACACAGTAAAAATCTCTAATTCTCTTTGCTCATCTTTTTTTATTTGCCTAAATGTTATAAAAATCAAAATTATGGAAGAAAGAGTAATTATAAATAAATCATCTACTAAATGAATGTATTGAATGGTATCAGAGTGTAACCCAACAAGTTCTAAAAAATCCGTAGATAAAGAATCCCATACAATCCCGATAAAAAAATAAAGCGCAACTATTTTTAGAATATCTTTGCGAGTTACATTCATAAATTACCTTGATTATTTAAAACTCAAAATAATATACAATATTTTGTTTCATAAAAAAAGAGGGTGCCCCCTCTTTTTTTTTATAATCATCAAGTAATTTTAGAATTACACTCTAAAATGAATAACCAACCTCAAATTGCAATTGACTCATGGAAAGTTCAATGGTTTGATTACCAAAACTATCAAAATTATTAGCTCCTTTTAATGTGGATTCCGGTGCATACATAATTGTAAAATTAATTTCCTTTCCACATGAAAGTTTTTTTGATATACCGGCCGTAATGTGATGTTCAATTATTCCTGGAGCCAAGATATTAAATAAAGCTTCGGTATTTGGTACGGGATTTTTGCCGTAAGAATAACCTACCAACAAATCCAACCCCTTTATACCTTTATAAACAGCACCTATTTTGAATATTGTCATATCTTTCCATCCGAATCCGGAACCTTCGTCTGCACCAAGTGGAATATGATTTGGGTTATTCACATATCCGCCACTGCCATCAGGAAACATCGGAGGAAGCGCCATTGGATTTACCGGATTTGAAATTGATTTTACTCCGGAATATAGAATCTGCTGAATATCAACAGCAAAACTGATCTTTGAAAAATTGAGTGCAAAGCCGGCCGTCCAATTTGCCGGAATATCAAAGTCACCTTGCTCGGCAAATAACCCCGAATATCTTTCGAATTTACTCATATTGATTTTGGTTTGATATGATGCGCCAATAGAAATTATTTTGTTCAATTTTCCTAAATAACCTATCCTTACACCAAATCCACCGGCAGTACTTACCGAATTTCCCGTTAGATTTGCCGGCGATGAAGAAAAATTGGAAAACGCCGTTAAACCTTTTGCAGAAAATCTTTGGTAACCGTAAAGCGCTGTTGCTCCTATAGAATGCTTGCAATTAATTTTATAAGCAATAGTTACTCCAAAAAACATTTGTTCTAAATTCACACCCGTGCTTTTTGAAGCTTGATCATAAAAAACCGCCGAATTATAATCGGTATTCATTCCACCATTACCGAAAAATGCTACCCCAAGTGATATTTTGTTACCAATTTTAAAATTGGTGCCAAATGTTGGAAAGTAAAAGTAATTTGATTCACTCTCAACCTTTCCATTTTTCAATCCGAAAGTACCTTCCATTCCACTTGCTGTACCGGCAACATTAAAAGAGCGGTTCGGAGTAAAAACAGCAAAATTAATATCAAATCTTTTTGGAAGAAAACTTAGCACAGCCGGATTGGTAGTAACCCCTAAAGAACTCATTGGCAATGCAACGCCGGCACCGGCCAATCCTGAATATTTAACACCATATCCATGACGAAAATATCCGTTAGTTGCAAAAATGTTCGATGATAAAAATGTAACTAAAGCAACTAAGATAAATGTTAAAAATTGTTTTGTAAATTTTTTATTCATAACTCACCTATTTTATAGTATAAAATATTTTCTTAAAAGAATACTCCGAAATATTCGGAGTATCTTCTTTAAATTTTAAATAGAAATAATTTCAAGTAAAAATAATTTTGGCATTTGCAGATTTTTCATAAAACTGACCAACTGAAATTATTTCATTTACTTGCGGACAAAAATCTTCTTTAGATAGATGAAACATTTCTACGGTTGCCTTGCAGGCATAAATGCTAGCTCCCGTATCACTAATCATTTCAATAAATTCGCCAACGGGAGGAATATCTAATTTTTCCATTTCTTTTTTCATTTTAGCCGTAGCAAAAGCAGACATACCCGGAATTGCTCCTAAAAAAGTTGGAATATGCATTGCCGGATTTCCGACCGTTGCAACTTTTAATTTGTTCATTCTTTTTGTGATAATAGCATCCAATCCAAAAAAGGTGAAAAATAAGTCTGCTTCTATTCCTTCCATTCTTGCACCGTTAGCCATTATTAATCCCAGATAAACCCCTTCCAAAGAACCATGAGATATAATAATAGACACTTTTTCAATTTTATCTGACATTTTAATCTCCTGTTATTTAATTACAAAATGTAATTTTTGCTAAATACAATCTTCTAAATACAACCTTTAGGTTTTGGCAATCCGGCAATTTTAGCTGCTTTTTTTGCCGGCCCATTCGGAAACAATTGATATAATTCTTTTGTTGAAACTCCGCTTTCTTTAGTTAATCTTCTAATTGAAGGTGCATCACCCTTTTCTTCAAAAACTTTACGCATAAAGTTAATTACATCCCAATGTTTTTCAGTCAGTTCTTCAATTTCTTCTTGTTTTGCAATTTCTTTTGCAACTTCTTCATTCCAGTCGGAAAGATTTTGTAAGTGTCCGTCAGCATCTAATTGTAGTTCTTTCCCGTTAAGATTCAATACAACCATTTTAATCTCCTATTTTATTTGTATTTATTTTTGATAATGCTTTTAGAAAATTTATACCTATTTTCATTCCTCTTTTAGTTTCATCTTTATTCATTTCTTTTATTAATCCCATAATTTTCACATTACTTTCAACTTCAAAGTCTAAACTTCTATAAACATCTATAAAATTATTAATTGCTTTTAACATTTCCGGCTGGGTAGATCTTTTTATTGTATTTAATATTAAAACTATATTGTCTCCCAAATCCTTAACATCTTGATGTGAAAATGCATTAACAATATTATCAACCATTTTAGAAAATTCTTTTAGATAATTAAAGTAACCTTTTCTATCCAGCTCATCTAACTTATTCATCAGATCCAATACCAATTCTCGAGATATTGGAGAGAAATCATTTATAAAATCTTTTGCATTTTCAATTAATTCAAAAGTTTTAGTAAGATTGTTAACGTTTCGCATTAATTTTTTTATTAAAAACCAAAAATCGCCTGTGGTAATTGAATCACTTACATCTTCAAGCTCAACCAAAGCAGTTTGGTAAACATCTTTTCCTACTCTGGTTAAATCTTCAATCAAGTCTTCATTGGCTTTTCTTGTCTTTTTCTGATATTGAATTTCTTCAATAATAAAATCCATTTTTTTGCTTAATGCATCAATTTGGTTTTGCATAGCAACAAGAATATTTTCATCGACTATTATTTTTTTAGTTTCCATTTTTATAACCTCTTGCCTGCCATTGTCATTTGAGATTCAATTGGTAATTCCTTACCCTTAAGTAAAAAATTCCAATACATCCAACGGAACATTATTTTTCCGTAATGATTCATTTTTGTTTCTTCCAAAAGTGAAAAGGGTCCAACACCCGGAAGTGGAAATTTACCCGGCAATGGTTCGGTATCATAATTGAAATCAATCAATATTCCTTTCCCGAATCCGGATTCAATAAAACAATTTGCATGGCCATCAAATTTAGCAGTAGGTTTTCTTCCTTCTATTATATTTAGGAAATTTTCGAAAAGAATATCAGCTTGGAAATGAACAACGGAACCGGCTTTTGAGCTTGGTAAATCGGTTGCATCGCCAATTACAAAAATATTATCAAACTCTTTTGCAAGTAATGTGTGCTTATCGGTCGGTATAAAATTAAGTTCATCACCCATGCCGCTTCTTTCAATGCATTCATCCCCCATATTTGTTGGAATTGTAACCAAACAATCAAATTCAATTTCTTTTTCGTCCCAAGAAACAATTTTATGCTCTTCATTTTCAACTCTACCAATATTAAATTCCGGAGTTAATTTGATATTTTTCTTTGTTAAAAAATCCCCTAAGATTGATGAGGCTTTAGGTTTTGTAAATGCTCCGGGCAAAGGTGTTACAAAGTGAATATCAACTTTATCACGCATTCCTCTTTCAGTAAAAAACCAATCTGCCAAAAATGTAAATTCAAGTGGTGCAACCGGACATTTAATTGGCATTTCGGTAATATTTATTACAAGTTTACCTCCTTGCCAAGTTTTAAAAAAATCGGCAAGGGCCATAGCACCTTCAATTGTATAAAAATCAAAAATTTTCTTTTGCCACAACTGGGCATTCATTCCTTCAATTTCATTCGGATTAATTTTTGCACCGGTAGCAATAATCAGATAATCATACGATAATATCGATTTATTTTCTAAATGCACTTCCTTTTTCTCGGGTAGAATTTTATCTATTCCTGCCATTATTACTTCAACTCCGGGCACAAAGAAATCTCTTTTAGGCTTAATCACATCTTTTTTTGAATACATACCAAATGGAATAAATAAAAATCCCGGCTGATAATAATGAGTTTCATGTTGGTCTACAATGGTAATTTGCCATTCCGATTTGTCTAAAACAGCCGATAATTTATTTAACATTATTGTGCCACCCGTTCCGGCACCCAATATTACAAGTTTTTTCATTTTCTAACCTCTATGATTTATAATATTATTTTAGTAACTCTTGAAGTTTCTGTTTAATTGAAGCGCAAGTACTGAAACTATTATAAACTTCACACTTGCTACAATCTTTGCCTTCGCAAATATTATTTTTATGATTTACAAACCAGCAGGGTTTTGAATATCCGCTATAAGCTTCACATTTTGCTCTATCACTTTCCGAACAATTAATAATTTTCCAACACGGAATTAATGCCAAAAGCCTTCTAATTCCCTCTATATTTATTTTTTCCACGTTTATGGTAGACTGGATACATTTAATACGCTCTAAATCCATTTCAGAAAAAAGTCTATGCCCGCTTGATTTTTTAAACGGAATTAATAGCCCTTCTCTTTCATACATTCTTAAAGTATGGACTGATAAGCCACATAAACTTGATGCCGTGCTAATAGTATAAAGTGGTAAATTTTTTTCGGACATTTTTATCTCAATTTATATTGTAAAGTATATAATCTGATATCATAAAAACTATATTGTATGATATAGTTTTTAAATTTAATAAAAGGATTATAAATGTCAAAAAAAAATTTATGTTGCAATTAGTTTGGGATTAATAGTAGTTTGAATTTTTCTTTAACAATGATAATGCCTACTTCAATAAGTCTATTTTATCACGCATAAATCACCAATCAATAGAAGTTTTCAATTTTGTTTAAACTAATGATATTTGAACTAATAATATCGGATATCAAAATAAATAACGATGCAAGTAATTTATTGTAGTTTTTCATAACTTCCTCGTTATATTTGTATCTAAATTTATATTTGTTGTGTTGCAGTTAGATTTATCAAACTCTAATTGCCTTTTAGCAAGTAACTAATTACTATCTCATTTTATATTTATTAAATAGTGATGAGTAAAAACAGACTACAAGAAAAATTAAAAAACTTACCAACAAATCCGGGTGTTTATCAATTTTTGAACACTGAAGGAAAAATTATATATATCGGAAAAGCAAAAAACTTAAGGGGTAGAATAAAATCATATTTCAACAAAAATCAGATTAATGCCAAAACAGAAGTACTGGTAAGCAAAATATCAGATTTGCAATTAATTATTACAGATAGTGAAATTGAGGCTCTTGTGCTTGAAAATAATCTAATCAAAGAACATAAGCCAAAATATAATATTCTCCTAAAAGATGATAAATCATTCCCTTATATAAGAATCACAAATGAACCTTTCCCACGAATTTTTTCAACCCGACAAATTATAAAAGACGGTTCAAAATATTTTGGCCCCTATACCGACGTAAAAAGTTTAAACCACTCATTACGAATGATAAAATCATTATTTAAGATTAGAAATTGCAAATTAAAATTAGACCCTAAATCAATTGAAAAGAATAATTACAAAACTTGTTTAGAATTTCACATAAAAAAATGTGACGGCCCTTGCGAAAATTTTATTTCGGAAAACAATTACAAGATAACTGTTGAACAAGTAATTAAATTACTTCAGGGAAAAACTAATGAATTAGTTTCAGAATTAGCCAAAGAAATGCAAACAGCTTCTGAAAATTTCGAGTTTGAAAAAGCAGCCGAGTTTAGAGATAAAATTTCACAATTAAATATTTATTCGGAAAAACAAAAGGTTGTTTCAACCGATAATCACGATAAAGATATAATAGCAATTGCTGCCGAAGAAAAAGATGCGGCATGTACAATTCTTCAAATTCGTTCGGGAAAATTAATCGGGAAAAAGCAATTCAAATTTTCCTCGAATATTGATTCCAGTTTAAATGAAATATATTTATCGGCAATTAAATTTTATTACAATGAATATGTTGATATTCCGCGAGAAATAATTGTAGAAACTTTGCCGAATGATAGCGACCTTTTAATTGAGTGGCTTTCGCATAAAACCAGTAGAAAAGTCAAATTTTTTATCCCCCAAATAAAATCGGAAACAAAATCAATTTTAGGAATGTGCAAAAAAAACGCCGAGCTTTTTCTAAAAGAAATAAAACTAAAAAAAATGAAACGTGAAGGGAATGTACCTTTTGTTTTATCATCTTTAAAAAGAGATTTAAGCTTAAAAAAATTGCCTCGCAAAATCGAATGTTTTGATATCTCTAATTTGCAAGGCACAGATACGGTTGCCAGCTTGGTAGTTTTTGTTGATGGAAAACCAAAAAAAAGTTTATATCGAAGATTTATAATCAAATCGGTTTCAGGCCCTGATGATTTTGCCAGTATGCGCGAGGTTATTGAACGCAGATATTCCAGATTAAAAAATGAAAAACAATCACTACCGGATTTAATCATGGTTGACGGAGGGAAAGGGCAACTTTCATCTGCTGTTGAAATTTTACACAAATTAGGTTTTAGAGATTTTGAAATTATCGGTTTGGCAAAACGATTGGAAGAAATATTTTTCCCTGAAATATCAGAAGCGCAAACAATTCCTAAAACTTCTTCGAGTTTAAAACTATTACAACATTTAAGAGATGAAGCACATCGTTTTGCTATTACATTCCATAGAGAAAGAAGAAACAAAAGAACCATTACGTCGGAATTGACTAAAATACCGGGCATTGGGAAAAAGAGTGCCGAAAAACTTCTTTCCAATTTTAACAGCATTGAAGAAATTAAAACAGCTCCGGTTGAAAAACTTTCAGCCGTCGTTAATAAAAACATTGCAAATAAAATCCACACCTTTTATTTAACATCAAGAAGTTAGACTTGAAACTATTTAACATAAAACATATTTTTAATTTTTCTAAACAAACTGTTATTTAACAAGAGAAATATATGGAGAACGAATCTCGCCGAATCGGTATTTTATTTTCATTAGCCCCCGTTGTTTTTTTAGTTTCCACCTTATTCATTACGATTTACTATTTCAAACAGGATGCTCATATTCCTCTGCTTCTTTCAACCGCAGTAGCCTCTTTAATCGGGGTTTATTTCAAATATACATGGAAAGAAATACGCGAAGGAATGGTAAAAGGAATACTTCTTGCCATGCCGGCAATTCTTATTTTGTTCGTAATCGGAACATTGGTGGGCACTTGGTTTTTATCCGGAATTGTACCCACAATGATTTATTACGGATTAAAACTTCTTTCCCCTGAAATCTTTCTTATTGCATCACTTTTAATTTGTTCAATTATATCACTCGGCACAGGATCAAGTTGGTCAACAGCTGCAACCATCGGTGTTGCATTATTAGCTGTTGGTCAAAGTATGGGTATCCCGAATTACATTATTGCCGGATCAATTATTTCCGGGGCTTATTTTGGTGATAAGATGTCTCCACTATCCGACACAACAAATTTGGCTCCTGCAGTTGCCGGCACCGATGTTTTTACACATATACGACATATGCTTTACACTACAGGCCCAAGTTATTTAATTACTATAATTTTGTATTATTTTATTGGCACCGGATATAGCAGCGGTACACTTAACACGGAAAACATTAATTCAATATTAAATATTTTAAGCAGTAATTTTTATATTTCTCCGATTCTATTACTTGCACCGGCAATTGTAATTGCGATGGTGGTTTTCAAAATCCCTCCACTTCCTTCATTGTTTGCCGGGACAATCTTGGGTGGAATTTTCGCCGTAATTTTTCAGGGTAGTACTTTATCGGATGTTTTTCTTGTAGCACAATCCGGATTTTCAATTACAACCGGAAACGCAATGGTTGATGAATTGATAAGTGGTGGCGGACTTTTGAGCATGATGAAAACCGTCGCTTTAATTATATTTGCACTTTCCTTTGGCGGTATTATGGAAAAAGCTGGTATGCTTAATACAATTGCAACCTCTCTATTAAAAAGAGTTAGGCGAACCGGTTCACTTATTGCTGTTACCATTTTCAGCTCAATATCCATGAATATAATAGCCTCCGACCAATATATGGCCATAGTAGTACCGGGTAGAATGTATAAAAATGCTTTCGACAAAGCTAATCTTCATCCTAAAAATTTATCGCGTTGTTTAGAAGATTCCGCTACACTAACTTCGCCCTTAATTCCATGGAATACTTGCGGTGCGTTTATGTGGGCAACACTGGGTGTTAATCCGCTTCTTTATTTGCCCTATGCTTTCTTAAACTTACTCAATCCAATAATATCCATAATTTATGGATATACAGGAATTACAATTGAAAAAAAGGATAAGAGTAAAAAAACGGATGAAACTGAAAAAAAGGATGAAACTAAAAAAGACTTAAGTTAAAAATCAATAAACTATTTCGTTAATGCTTTTACGTTTTGAAATAATATTAATTTTTTTCGTATTTACTTTTTTTGATTTGTCTTTTTCTTTTGCCATTTGAATAATTAAATTCAATAATTCAAATAAGATTGGTTTCCCTTTTTTATCCCTAACAGAAAGTATTTCTGCCAAATCTTCATCGGATAAAAATATTTTATTCAATTTCAATTTGCGGTTATTAGCAACTTCAGAAACTTTTTTAATTAATCCGGATACAAAACTATTTATATCCTCTTTTGTTTTTTTATTTAACCTTAAATTATTTAACTTGGAAATAGATATTTTAAAAGACATTTGATCGGGTATTTTCGAACTACTTTTCTTAATATTCAAGAAATTAAGAAATAAATAATTATCGGAAAATTCTGTTTTAATTTCCGCATAATCCGAGTGTAATGAAAAATCAGATAATAAGTGTTTCAAGGATAACTCATTACTATCCGAATAATTTGCAGTAGAATTAATCGTCCTCTTTTTATTTTCACTTTTATTAATAAGATTTGCTTCTTTACGAATATTTATTGAATTTATTTTCATAATTTCTTAATGTAAAAAAATATTATATTATTATCGATTTTGAACCAAAAATTATTAATGAGAAAGAATGAAAAACATATTTTTAATGCGACATGCCGAACCCACAAAATTAATAAACGACGATTCAAAACGAGGACTTACCGAAAACGGAAAATCTTATGTATTCAATTTAGCAACAAATAATTTGGAATTATTGAAAAACCTCGATTACATTTTGTGTTCACCATATAAACGAACATTTCAAACTGCCGAAATAATAAAAATAATTACCGAACATAAAAATGATCTAATTTTAGATAACCGGCTTTTGCCCGGCTGTAAACCGGAATATATAGAGGAAATAGCAAATTGCTTGGATGAAGATAATGTTCTATTTGTAGCTCACAATCCGGAATTATCATATCATGTTTCTTATTTCACCGGTAACCCAGAACCAATTGTTTTTGGATATGCTACGCTTGTTCAAATTTCTTTTGAAAATAAAATTGCCCCGATGAGCGGAAAAGTAAAACTATTAATTCAAACTTAACATAAAGAAATTAAAAAAGCCGGAGAAAACGATTACACAAATTAATCACTTACCACTGCTTCCTTCCGGACCTGATGGAATTGGGCGACAATCTGTTAACCGCACTCCGGCAAAACTTGAATTTCAAATATAAAGTTTTACAAATTAATACCCAACTGAATTTTAACTTTTTGAATTATTTCTTTAATTTCTATTTCATGAGAACCGGAAAAATCACATTTCTTAGGATCTGTAGGACAATT
>CAZCBD010000037.1:0-16838 GCA_964496755.1 uncultured Melioribacteraceae bacterium | reverse complement strand
ATTATATAGTCAAGAAATTCAAACTCAAAATATTAAAAACTCAAAATCTATAATTTCCAAGATTACCGATGCATCAATTACAGGAATAATGCCAAAACAAGGCTTTTATAATATTGACACCAGACACAGTATGCTTGCAAATAATATTGATTATTTAATTACCGATTCGCTAACCGACCGATCAGTGCCGAAATTGGAAGTATGGAACGAAAAACCGATCTTGTTGATTTCTAAAACCGCTCGCGATGATTATAAAATTATTCGTGATTTTGGCTTAACTCAGCCCGATTTTCAGCGCTACACCTACGAAGAAGATATTGATAGAGTTTTATTTGAAGGCGGTTTATATGTTTTGAAGTTGCATACCGATGCACAATTGAAACCCGAATATGTTGACATTGTTTCGGATGTTCTAAAGTATATTCGCTCAAAAAATATTTGGTTTACTTCAATTACTAAATTAAAATCTTGGTGGATGAATCGTGGTGATATTGAATTCAAATACGAAACCAGAAGTAAACGCCGTTTGGCGGTAGAGGTTTTTAATCCTTCAACCAATGAAAAGGAAGATTTTGTTGTTCAAGTTTATTTAAATAAAAAAGTAAAAGAAATTCAAATTTCATCGGATATAATTTTTACTCCAATACCAAATTACGAATATAACGAAAGAACGAATATTTTGACTCTTTATGTTAACGGAGTGGAAAGCGGTGAATCAAGACAATTTTTAATTGACTTTGAAAACGTAAGTTTGTTTTAATTAAAATGTGGATTATTAAAAAAAGTTTAAAAATGAAAAAAACAAAAAAAAATACTTCTTTAATTTTGGCTTTAATATTATTTGTATTTGGATGTGTTGAAAGCATAACCGATAATCCGAATAATGTTCCCGATATTGAAATATATTCTCCCGTAACCAATGATACTGTTCATGTTGGTAGAAACCTGATTAACTATACTGCACAAGATTATGTTGGCGGGCAGGGAATTGACCATTTTGATATTGTATTAAATGATGATTATGAACATCCAACTACATTTACAAAAAAAGTAAAAGGCGAAACACCTTTGTATTTGGATATTCCCGATGCATTATTGAATTCAAATATTTCTTATTTTGTAAATGTTTACAATAAAGAAGGAAAAGTTACATCAAGTAAAAAACAAATCAATTTATATGTTGATGAAAATAAAAATCCTCCTGATACCCCCGATACACTTACAATTCAAAGAACCACTACAACAGAAGTAGTTTTATTTTGGAAAGATAAATCCAATAATGAAGAAGGATTTGAGATTTATCGTAAAGACGGAGAAAATGGAACTTACAGACCGATAAATACCGTGCCTACAAACACAATAAGTTATACCGATAGATTTTTATCAGCATATATAAATTATTACTACAAAGTACGAGCCTATAATCAATACGGGCAATCTTATTTTACAAATGAAGTAAACTCTGCACAAGCAGGCGGAAACGAACCATACGGATTAACTGCCGAAGCAAAGGGTGCAAAATGGGTTTATTTAACTTGGCAAAATATGACTTATATTGCTACTGCACTAAAAATACAAAGAAAAAGCTCTTCGGCTACTTTTTGGACGGATATAAAAACATTGCCACCCGAAACAAAAGAATACTATGATAATAAAAATCTATATCCGCAAACTGCATATGACTATAGAGTTGGTGCTTTAATTCTTAATAATTGGGTTTATTCAAACCAAGTTTCGGTAATAACTTATCAAACAGATGTTCCGGCTCCAAAAGATTTGGAAGCAACATTTAATCCGGCAACAAACAAAGTTGAAATCAGATGGGGCGAATACCCTAATTATGCCACCGGAACAGTAATTGAAAAGAAAAAAGGATATAATGGAATTTACTATAAAGTTGGCGAAACCGGAACCGATGCCACATTCTTAATTGACGATAATATTGAAGCTAATAATATTTATTTTTACAGAGCAAAATATTCTACAACAGAAAACTATTATACAATATTTTCTAAAGAAGATAGTGCGGCTGTTCCAATTTTCAGACCAACAGCTCCGGCAAACTTAAAGATTTCAAAGTTTTCAGGTGCAAATACATTTTTACTTGAATGGGAAGATAAATCAAATGATGAAACCGGATTTGAAATTTACTATAAAAAAGAAGGTGAACCAACTTACAAATCCTTTACAGGCAATCCCTTGCCGGCCGGAACAATTGCTCAACAAGTAACGCCGCCTACAAATGAAGTTTATTATTACATTGTAAAATCTGTGCGAGGTAATTTGCGTTCAATGCCTTCTAATGAAGTTAGTACTTTGCTTGGTGACGGTACTTTTAATTTATTCAAAGCATCTGCACGAAAGATATCTTCTACAACTTATGTAATTGATTTACAATGGACTGCAGCGCAAGCAGGAGTAATTGGGTATAAAGTTGAGCGTTCATACATTTGGCCTGTTAAGTTTGAAGAGGTAGTAACTTTAACACCCGGCACTACAAGTTATACCGATACAAGCGTATCGGCAGGTAAAGATTATATTTATAGAATTTCGGCGGTTTATGCTAATGGCAAATTATTTACAAACGAAAAATCCGTAGGTACATATTAGTGAATTTTACAAAAGACATAAATAATATTTTAAGCATTCATTTTGAGGGATACGCATTTATAATTGATGCTGAAGGAAATTTATTGAATGCCAATGAAAAAGCCCGAATCGAAATTCAAAAAAATTCCGATGGCGGGAAACTGTTTATGCTTTTTGAGGATTATACAGCCGAAATTCTTGAAAAACTTTTTATTGAATCAAGAGATTTTAACAAAGCAATTAAAGAAGAAGTTTCCTTAAATCTTGTTTCAATTGAAAAGAATTATAAAGTTATAATTTCTAAAATTGATAATAAAAATAATTATTTTTTAGTTTCAATTTCCGAAACAAATAATTTAAGCTTAAAGCAAACCGTTGTTAGATTTACCGTTAATTCGGATAATGTTGCAAATGTTATTTCCGACAATGGTTTGTTGGAAATAATTGAACAAGTAAAATCTTCATTTCCATTTACATTTATAGGCAAAAACAATTTACAGCATGCTATTGATGCGTTGGATGAAATGTTTTGGATAAAGGATGTTCAAGGTAAATATATTATTGTTAATCAAAAATTTGCAAAGGCTATTGGACTGAAACCGTTTCAGATTGAAGGTAAAAAGGAGAATGATTTTTTACCTAAGCACATAAACGAATTGAATTTTTATTTAAATAAATTTATTCGCGATACCGGCAGTGCAATGGTAATGCAAGGCTTTTATAATTATGCTCCGCTTTTAGATAACAATGAAGCATGTGTTATCGAATTCCCTATAAATGATATAGATAACAATGTAGTGGCAATTATCGGTTTATCGGAAACCATCACTACCGAACCTTCGCATTCAAAAGAATTGTTTGAATCTTCACTTTTCAGAATTCCGGAAGCTATTCTAATTATTGATTCGGATTTAAAAATAGTTTCATCAAACGAAAAATTTAATGAAATTTGGAATTTAGAAAAAAATATAGATTATAGCGGCAAAGAAATTGAAGCTTTTTTGAAAGATGATTTATTATTAGCCTTAAAATCTTTTATTGTTTCTTATGAAGATTCAGTTTCCAAGCAAATGACTTTTAATAATAAAAATCTGACCGTAACATTTAAAAAAATTTTTGATGAAACAGATAAAATAATCGGTTACGGAATTTACTGCCAACCTGATGCGGTAAATGATTCAATAACAAACGACAAGGTTAAAATGTACGACGTAATAATGGAAGCCAGCCCCGAAGCAATGTTTATTTATGACATTGAAAATCTAAAGTTTCTTGAAGTTAACTCTGCTGCTCTGAAACTTTACGGATACAACAGAAAAGCTTTTCTTCAAATGGATTTAACCGATTTATATGCTCCCGAGGATATTCAGTCTCTTCTCAAATCAGCGAAAACAAAATTAGAAAATAAAAAATTTACAGGGCCTTGGCGTCATAGAAAAAAAGACGGAAAATTAATTTCCGTTGAAATAAGTAAAACCGATATTACTTTTAAAGAAAGAGAAGCCCATTTAATTATCGTTCGCAACATTACCGATAAATTAGAAAATGAAAAACAAATTAATCTCTACAAAGCTGCTTTTGAAAATACAAACGACATAATACTTCAAACAGATAGCGACGGATTTATTTTAATTTGTAATAAACAAATTAAAGAGCAGTTGGGATACAGCTTGTCTGAAATTGAGGGAAAGGGATTTTTAAGTCTTGTTTCCAATAAAGAAAGGGTTAAGATTAATACGGGTATTTTTCATTCTGAAACCTTCGAAGAAAAATCTTTTGATGTTGAATTAAAAAAATCAAATGGTGAAACAGTAAATGCCACACTTACTTCAACTCCGATATTTACAAATGAAAATGAGGTTTCTTCTTTTAACATTGTTTTAAAATTAGAAAAACAAGTAATTGAAGTTGAGAAAGTAATTGAAGTTGAAAAAATTGTTGAAGTTGAAAAGGAAGTTTCAAACGCTTCGGCTAATTCAGATCAAAAATCAAAACTTTTAAATTCCGAATTTTTAGGCCATATTTTTCATGAAATTCTTACTCCGATTAATGTAATTATCGGTTTTGGACAAGAGCTAACCGATAGTGTTGAAAATCCGGATGATGAGCAAAAGGAAATAGCTAATATTATTAAGCAAAACCAAGAAATGCTTTTGCAATTAATGGATGCTGTTACTGAATATACTTCAATTGAAGAAGGCAAAATTAATATTAAACCCGAAGATATTATTTTTGTTGATATTCTTGATGATATAATTGAATCGGTACAAAAATACGCTGCTTCAAAAAATAAAAAAATTGTTTATGGAAAAATTTCTTCCTCACTGCAATTTGAAACCGATAAACAATTAATAACTTCATTGATTTCATATTTGTTAAAATTTGCATTGCAATATAGCGATGAAGAAAAGATTTTTATTTCTGCAGTTTTAAGAGATAACTTGGCGGTTATCGGAATTAAAGATAGTAAAAAGGGAATAACTGAAAAACTATTGAATACATTAAAAGATATTACTACACTGGAAGAAAATCTAATTCGTAGTAAGTATGGATTATCACGCTTTACGACAAGACTTTCTCAAAAGTTGATTTCACTTCTCAATGTAAGTGTAAATGAAACTGAAATTAGCAACAAAGAATTTACAATTGAAATTCCGCTTGAATTTGTTCAACAAAAAACACAAGCAAATATTAAAACCGAAGAGGCGAATGTTTTTAATAATTATTCCGATTCTTTTGAAAATGCTAATTCGGAAGAGGAATTTCACTCGATTTCCAATAAGGAAGATTTCAATAAAAATAATCTTGATAAAAATGAAGAAAGAATTGCAGAAGAAGTTTCTCCTACTTTTGCAAGTTATGAAGAGCAATCTCCGCAGCAATATAATCCCGTGCAACAGCCAATTAGACAACCGATACAACAACCTGCAGGTAATCTTCAAGAAGTTTTTGAAAACGAAAAACAAAACGAGTTTCAAAATAAATTGTCGGGTACTCAATCTATTAATGTAAATTTAAATTTACATCAACCGGAAATTAAAAACGAACAAGTGCTGCACAATGTTTCAGCTTCAAATTCAGAGGTGAATCTTAATAAGGAATTATCAAATTTAATGTGTTTATATGTTGAAGATCAAGTTGATTCTCAAATATTATTTAAAGTTCAAATGAAAGATTTAAAAGCCGTTGAGTTTGCAGTAAGTCTGGAAACCGCTTTGCCTATTATTAAAAGTAGAAAATTTGATTTTATTGTAATGGATATGAATTTACAAGGCGAATATAATGGTTTGGATGCATTGAGAATAATTAGAAAATTACCCGGATATGAAACGGTGCCGATTTTTGCTGCTACTGCATATGTTCTACCCGGCGATAAAGAAAAATTCCTGCAAGCTGGTTTTACCGATTTTATTTCAAAACCCATTATGCGAGATAAACTAATCGATGTGCTAAAAAAAGTATTTTAATCTTAAGATATTTTAATTCTAAAGTGAAATTTTAATTTTGTATCTTTAGCACTGTTAATTAACAGTGCTTTTTTATGGTTTTATTGAAAATAATTTTAATATCGTTTTGTTTAAGTTTAAACTTAATTGCACAATCGTCATTTTTGCATAATGCGAACGAATATAATTATTTTACATTAAATAAATTAAGTTCAAACAATAATAAATCCGAATTTGAAAGAATATTTGAAAATCAGAAAAGATATTTTTCGGATTCTTTTGCTTTTAATAAAAACAATCTTACTAAACTTACTCTTATTCTCAGTTTTACTGCTGCCGCTGCTATTTTAGATAAACCGATTAGAAATAGCAACCATAAACAAACATATTTTCAAGATCGTTTTTTATCAATCGGAGATTATTACGGTAACGGTAAAGTTGCTATTGGTTTAACCGCTTTAACATATGGAAGCGGCTTTCTGTTTAAAAATAAAAAATTAATACAAACCGGAAGATTACTTTGTGAATCTTTTATTGCAGCAGCAATAATCGGACAAGGTTTGAAAATATTATTCGGACGAGCCAGACCCTATAATAACCTGGGTGTCTTAAATTTTAGATTTTTTCAATTAAAAAATGATTTTAATTCTTTGCCTTCCGGGCATGCAATTGTTGCATTTACTACGTCTACTGTTTTGGCAAATCAAATAAATAATTTCTATGCCTCGTTTTTTTTATACTCGTTGGCGGCACTTACTGCTTATCAAAGAATTTATTCGGATAACCATTGGTTTTCGGATACAATTTTAGGAGCGGTAATTGGTGTTTTAGTTGGTAATTATTTTAGTAGATTAGAAAAAAAAACAGGTATTAAAAATAACGGAAAATATATTAACAATATTTCTTTTTCATTTTATGATACTTATTTTTCACGTGGACTGAAAATAAAATATAACTTTTAAAATACATTAAATAATCGGGGGTTTGATGAAAACTATAAAAAAAATAGTCTTAACATTATTAGTAACAATTTTAATTTCAAATGGTAATAGTTTTGCGCAAACAGGTAAAGTATTAGCTTCTTTTAAAACACCAAGCGGATTTTGTACAGGGTTAACTTTCGATGGTAAATATCTTTGGACAACTGACCGCAAAACGGATAAAGTTTATAAACTTGATCCTAAAACCGGAGAAGTATTAAATACGTTCGATTCTCCGGGCTATTTTCCCACGGGCTTAACTTTTGACGGTAAATATTTGTGGAATTCCGATATGCGAGGCCGTTCCGATATCTCGGAAAATCTTGACGGAATGATTTTTAAAGTTGATTCTAAAACCGGAGAAGTATTAAAAACATTAAAATCGCCGGGTAAAAGAACAAGGGGTATTACTTGGGACGGTAAATATCTTTGGTGTGTTGATGATGCAAAAGATATGATTATTCAGCTTAGCACAGATGATGGTTCTACTATGAATTATTTTCCGTCACCTTCAAAAGATCCGATGGGTATTACTTGGGACGGTAAATACCTTTGGGTTTCCGATAAAATAAAAGATGAAATTTATATGTTGGATCCTGTTAGTGGCGCTGTAATTATTATTGCAAATGCTCCGGGGCATCATATTAAAGATTTGGCTTTCGATGGAAAGAATCTTTGGTGTGTTGATATAGAAGAGGATATGATTTATAAACTTGCCGTTCGCGATGGAGTTAAATTTGTGAAAAGTGATGAAAAAATTCAGGAAGTAATTTTAACTCATCAAGTTAAAGTCTTTGGCCCGGGAAAGTTAAATGATATGAAAGTACACATTGCTTTACCGCAAAATCGTGTTAATCAACAAATACTAGAGATTAAATATAACAAACAGCCCGAAAGTATTTCTGAAGATAGATGGGGACAAAAAACAGCGTTGTTCCATTATAAAAATATTAAACCGGTTAAAAAATTTGAATCGGAAGTAACTGTAAAATTTAAATCTTGGAATGTTAGATATTTTCTTTATCCCGAAGAAATTGGGAGTTTATCGGATATACCCGCTGACGCAAAAAGATATTTGGAAAATAGCGAGAAATACCAATTAGACAATCCGATAATCAAAAAAGTATTGAAACGGGTAGTGGGAACTGAAAAAAATCCATATTGGATTGTGCGTAAAATTCATCAATATTTGATAGGTCATTTGCATTATATAATGGATGGATATTGGGATACGGCACCAACGGTAATTAATCACGGACACGGCTCGTGTTCAGAATACTCATTTACATTTATTGCATTATGCCGTGCTGCCGGTATTCCTGCACGCTACGTTGGTTCAACTTGGAACAGAAAAGATGCTGCAAGTTTCGATAATGTTTTTCATAGGTGGGTAGAAGTTTATTTACCGAATTTTGGATGGGTTCCTACCGACCCTACTCATGGTGATAGAGTAATGCCTCGCGATCAAGCATTCCCAATCGGATTGGTAAGAAATGTTTGTTTAATTACTACCGAAAGCGGTGGAAATTCGGAAACAATGGGGTGGACTTATAATTTTAATGAGTTTTACAGAACCGAACCTAAAACAAATTTAAATATTGAATATTTTGCCGATTGGCAACCTGTTAAATAAATATTTAAAGACTCGGTTTTTACCGAGTCTTTTTTTTGAGAAATTATCTTTTTTACAATGGAGTTTTTATGAAAGTAATTGCAGATTTTACAATTGTTCCTATTGGCGTTGGAACTTCCGTTTCAACCTATGTTGCAGAATGTGAAAAAATAATTCAAAATGCCGGATTAAAATACAAGTTGCACAGTTATGGTACTGATATTGAGGGGGATTGGGATTTGGTTTTTGAAACCATAAAGCAATGTCATAAAAAAGTGCATAACATGGGGGCTCCAAGAATTCATTCTGTATTGAAATTTGGAACTCGTACCGATAAAGAGCAAACGATGGATGATAAAATAAACAGTGTTTTAAGTAAATTGGAATAATTAAAATGAAGATTATCCGCATTTCACTCAAATATTTGTTTCTATTATTTTTATTAGTTGCTTGTTCAACAAAAGATTTACCTAGAAAAAATAAATTAAATAAAAATTGGAAATTTTCTGAAAGCAGCAAAAATACCTTTGCCCCGGCTACTGTACCCGGCACTATTCATACTGATTTAATTGCAAATAATTTAATACCCGATCCTTTTTACAAAACAAATGAAAAGAATTTGCAGTGGATTGATAAAAAGAATTGGACTTATCAGACTACTTTTTTTGTAAATAAAGAATTACTTAATCGAAAAAATATTTCACTGATTTTCGAAGGGTTAGATACATTTGCAGATGTTTTTTTGAACGAAAAAAAAATTCTAACATCAAGCAATATGTTTTTAAAATGGGAAATTGATGTATCTGCAAATTTAATTTTGGGCGAAAATAAACTTTTAATAAAATTTTATTCTCCTATAAAAAAAGGACTTTTCGAGATAAAAAAGTACGGTATAAATTTACCGGCTGATAATGATCAATCGGAATTAGGTTGTGCGGGAAATAATAAAGTAAGTCCTTTTATTCGTAAAGCTCCGTATCACTTTGGATGGGATTGGGGACCCAGATTGGTAACTTCCGGTATTTGGAAACCTGTTTATATTTTAAGTTGGAATCAAAATAGAATTAATAATATTCATTTTACAACAGATTCTATTTCAACCGACTTTGCTTATGTAACTACATATATTAATTTAAAAGTAACTTCGATTCGCGACTGAAAGCAAAAATTTTTATTGATAAAAAAGAAGTATTGCTTTCAAATATTACTCAAATAGATTCAACAAAATTAAGTGTACAGTTTAAAATTACTCACCCTAAATTGTTGTGGCCACACGGAATGGGGAAACAATATTTATATAATTTAAAGGTTAAAATATTTAATGATAAAATATTATGTGATGAAGAGGAAATTAAAATAGGAATTAGGAAATTGGAATTGGTCCGAGAAAAGGATTCAATAGGAGAATCGTTTAGATTTAAAATAAATAACAAAAATCTTTTTGTTAAAGGAGCAAATTATATTCCGCAAAATATTTTTTTACCCGAAGTAGATTCTTCCAAATATGAAAAAATAATTAAGGCGGCAGTGGATGCAAACATGAATATGCTTAGAGTTTGGGGCGGTGGTATTTATGAAAATGATTATTTCTATGACCTGTGTGATAAGTATGGAATTCTAATTTGGCAAGATTTTATGTTTGCTTGCTCGATGTATCCGGCAACAAATGAGTTTTTAAAAAATATTTCCAACGAAGCTGAAGAACAAATAATTAGATTGAGAAATCATCCTTCAATAGCACTTTGGTGCGGTAATAATGAAATTCTCGATGCTTGGAATAGATGGGGATGGCAAAAACGATTTAATGAAAATGAACAAAAACGGATTTTAAAAGCATATGAAAAAATATTTAATAAACTACTTCCGAGTATTGTTAAAAAGTTTGATGATAGACCCTATCATGCTTCCTCACCTTCATATGGATTAAAACCATCGAATTTACAAGGTGGCGATTATCATTATTGGGGTGTTTGGCATGGTGGGGAAGATTTTGATGCTTTCGAAAATAATATTGGTAGATTTATGAGCGAATACGGATTTCAATCTTTTCCGCAAATTAATTCATTACGGAAATTTTCATCAAAAGAGGATTGGTCAATCGATTCGGAAGTCTTAAAAGCACACCAAAGAAGTTACATTGGTAACGGGAGAATAAAAGAATATTTGCTGAAATATTTTCACGATGTGAAAGATTTTAAAGATTTTTTGTATGAAGGGCAATTATTGCAGGCAATTGCAATGGAAAAAGCAATTTTGGCACACAGAAAAAATAAAAACATTTGCGGCGGTACTTTATTATGGCAATTAAATGATTGTTGGCCGGCTGCAAGTTGGTCTATTATTGATTTTTATGGTGATAAAAAGGCAGCATATTTTTTTGTTAAACGGGCATTTAATACTGATGCAATAAAAATTGAAAATGCTAACAAGGTGTTTAAAGTGTTTTTTTTAACTGAAAAAAAATTTAATTCGGAATTAAATTTAAGTTGGGAATGGAAAAATTTTAAAGATTCAACTATTGCTAAAGGGAATGAAAGACAATTAATTTCAAACTCAGGGTTAATATATTTTGAAATAAATAAACAGTGCTTGAAAAATTTAAGTCAGAATTATTTAAGATTAAATATTTTAAGCAGTAATAAAATTATTTTTTCGGAAAATAAATTTTTAGTTAAACCTAAATATTTGCGATTAAAAAATTCCGAACCGGAGTATAGAATTATTAAATCCAACAATAAAATAGGAGAGTATCTAATTCAACTAAAATCTAACTATTTAATAAAGAATTTATATGTTTATTTTGAAAACATAACGGTTGATCTAAACGATAATTATTTTGACTTATTTCCTAATGTTTTAAAGAGTATTAAATTTTCTTCGGAAAAAGATTTAATTCAACTTCAGGAGAGCATAAAATTTAATTCATTGAATAAAATAAACGTGAAATTTTAATTTGTATCAAAACGAGATATAATCTTTTATTTTTACATGAAAGTTTTAATACCAATTCCAAACCCTTAAGAATTAATCCATTTAAGGGTTTTTTAATTTTAAATATTGTGGCACATCATTTGGGATATAAAGAGTGAAATTATTTATAGGATTTGAAATGGAAGTATTGGAATTAAAAAGAAATGAGAATTTATACAAAGAAGATTTTGTGGAACTGACGTGGAGTTTAGAAAGTATATTGCAGGAAATAAAAAAAATAAACGGAATATTAAACGTAAATGAATTGACAAAAAAAATACTTGATGCCGGATTAAGAATTTCAGATTCCCAGCGAGCTACAATCTTACTTTTAACCGACGATCTGAAAGTAACCGATCAGATTTCAGTCGATAGAAAGGGAAATCAATTATTGAACAATGAATTCTTGGAAAGTAGAAGAATAATAGATCAAACAATAAGTACAGGGGAAACCTTTTCTAAGGAATTTAAATCGAATAAAAAGGATTGGATCTTTAAGAATATTATTGATTTGAATATTAGAAAAACAATTTGCCTGCCTTTAGAAGTTGAAAAAAAACGAATAGCGGTTATTTATTTTGATAGTTCTATTTCATCGCGAAACAATTTTGTGGAAATAGAAAAGGCAATTAAGATTTTTATTGAACAAATTTCTGTTTCACTTAATAATGCTTTAAAATACGAGGCAGAAAGTAATCTGAGAAAAGAAATTGAAAAGGAAAAAAAACAATTGGAATCCGAACATTTTGAATCGGAAAATGCTGAAAAAATAAAGTATGAATTTTTAGCACAGATGTCGCATGAAATTAGAACACCAATTAATAAAATAATTAGTTTTACTTCAATTTTAAAAGATCATTTTCAGAAAAGTTTTGATGCCGAACTAATAAATAATTGCAAGATAATTGATAATGGTGGAAAAAGACTTGTTCGTACAATTGATTTAATGCTTGATATGTCGCAAATAAAATCAGGTACTTTTACAATAGAAAAAGAGAAAGTAGCTTTAGTTTCCGAAATTTTGCAACCGATTGAAAAAGAGTATATGCAATTAGCGCGAGCAAAAGGTTTGAATTTTGAATTAATTGATAATTCAAGTCATTCGCAAATATTTGCAGATTCAACAACGGTAAAACAAATTATAACGGAAATAGTTGATAATGCAGTGAAATATACTATAACCGGTTCAGTTGAAATTATTGTTTATAATGATGAGAATGAGAATGTGTGTGTGGAAGTTAGAGACACGGGCATCGGAATATCTGAAGAATATTTGAAAAAAATATTTAAACCTTTTACTCAAGAGCACACAGGATACTCTCGTCCATACGAGGGAAACGGATTGGCTCTTTCGCTTGTTAAAGAATATGCGGATTTAAATGATATAAAAATTGAAATAGAAAGTATCAAAAATGTAGGATCCAATTTTAAATTAATATTTTAGATTTCTTTTTGAGGCAAAAAAAAACCGGTTGTTTTACCGGTTTTTTTATAAACACCCTTTAATTTTGAGCAAGATTCGTAAAAACAATAATATTATTTACAAACCATTTTAATATCACCACCGGTAGTAGAACAAACTATTTTTTTCCCACCGCCGTTAATTTTGGCTAAAATATAATGGGCTTTTTTCTTTTTAATATTTATGTTATTTCCGGTTAGTTCACAGTCACCGCCGGTAGTATCCAAATCAACATCGGCAGAAATATTGTCTAATGTTTTAATCTGAATGTCTCCACCGGATGTGCTCAGGTCAATCCCATAATTTTTCCCTTTGTAAATTAAAGTGATATCACCACCGGATGTGGCGGCAATGACTTTTCCGTTTGAAGAATTTACTTTAATATCCCCGCCGGAAGTTTCCGCATTAATGTCTCCTACAAGTTGAGTTACTTTAATAGTGCCACCACTGGTAGATAGTCTAATGTTACCTTTGTGAGAGTCAATTTCGATATCTCCGCCGGAAGTTTCACAATTTAAATAGCCGGAGCATTTTTCAAATATAATATCTCCGCCACTTGTTGAAATTTCGGAATCGCCGTTAATATTATAAAGAAAAATATCACTTCCGGAAGTTTCGAAATTGGTGTTAAAATTCTTGGGTACTCGAATTTCAATTGCTAATTTAACATGATTGAAATTATTAAACCAAGATCTATCCAGTCGTTTTATTTTTAACGTTATTTCATTATCATTTTGGTTGAATTTAAATTTTAGTTTTTTCTTTGCTAAAGAATTTCCGTAAATTTTAATTGAAACCTTATTCTTATTCCATGATTTAATATTTACATCTCCATAGGCAGCCTCTATTTTCAATAGACCGTTTTGGCTAACTTCAAAAGTTTTTTCGTTTATTTGTCGGGTTTGAGCTATAATTGAAAGGGTGAAAAAAGCGATGAAAATTGCAATTAATTTAATATTAAACATATATGCCTCCAAAATTAGTTAATCTTTAGACTTTTAGGAGGCAAAAAAGTTCAATTATTTTTTCAGATTTGTGAAAGAGGATTTCTTCATTTTAAAAATGTCCTTCCATTTTAATTTGCCGGGCATAATGCCGAACATTAATCTTGCCCCAACTCGGCCTAAATAAACTTGGCAAGCAAGCGAAAGCAAAGTTAAAAAGATATTATAAAAAATAATTTCACGGCTATCGCCATAAAAAGTAATAATGGCAATTGCAATAGAAATAAGCATTAGAATTATACCCACTAATGTTTTATAAATCATATATGGCGTATCCAATCTTTTATATCGTACAAATCCGTCCAATATACCGCTTAAAAATGCCGGCGGAATGGAAATAGGTAATAAATATGCCATTATATCGGCTACATGCAAAAGTTTTTCAGAAAAATCTCCACTTAGGATTAGTGCTCCTATTAGCATTGTAAATAAAATTGAAGAGATAGTTTGAGGAAAATGAACTAAAATCGGATGTATATGCAAATCTAAAACAATTCTTCTATTGTGTGGGACCTTATCGTGAAAAGGTTCAAAAGCACTTTTTTTAACTCCGCATGCAGGGCATATTTCGTATTTACCGGCTATCATAACCAAGCCGCACGCTTTACATCTTTCAAAATGTGCCATAAAATCTCCAATAATAAAAATTACTCATTGAATTTAATTCAATTTAAGGGAAAATTCAATTTATTATGGATTTATAAGTGAGTATTTTGAATTAAAATAAAAGGCTTGTTCTTATGAAAAGAACAAACCTTTATTGAGGAAATAATTGGGGAATAAGTATTTATTTTTTGCTTTGTTGCTCGAAAAAACGATTGTAAAACTCAAATGGGGTTATATTATTTTTTTCAGCAATTTCTTTTAATAATGATTCCGGCGTAGCTTCAATTTTATTGTTCTTTAAGTTCTGCAGTAATTCTTTAAGATTTATTTTATTAAGTTCTGCTAATTCTTTTAAAGTTTTTCTACCTAAGCCACTTCCGGATTTATTTTTTGTTGTTATAAGTTTATATAATTCTTCAGGCGATTTGTTATTTAATAAACCGATTTCGGATAAAGTTTGGTTTTCATTTTTGAATTTTATTTGGTTCGATTCAAGTTTTCGGAGAATGGTTTCTTTAGAAAAATTTTCCAGTTGATTTGCTAATTCATTAATACTTAGTTTTTCAGTATGTGGAATCGGGGGAGCTTCTTCTTCGGTTTCCCAACTTTCGGTTAAGTATTCTCCGAAATCCATAATGGTTACAAATGGAGGAAGGTTATACAAGGTGCCAAAGAAAAATATTAAACTGATAATTAAGCTAAGGTATAATTCTTTTGTGCGATTAAAACTGTTTTCGGATTTTTTCTTTATATATGCAAAAAAAGATTTCCAGTTAACGAAAAACAAATGTATTATCGAAAAAGCAATAAACGCAAAAGAAAAAATAGTATGTATTGCTTGCCATTGAGTTTTGGTTAAACCTAAAAATGTCCAGTTTATCCAATTTGCCACTCGGCCGGGAGGAGTGAAATAAAGAACAATTCCTGTAATTGTAATTACAACGAATATTAAAAAAAGATTAAAACTTGTAAAAACTTTTAAGCTGAATTTCTTTTTCATACAAGGCTCCATAAATAAGCGGGGATTAAAACACCCCGCATTTGTTATTTAGTTTTGCGATTATAATTTTTCATGTTGGTTGATTTGTTCATTAAATTCATTTTACGTTTCATGAATTTTTTATTACCAAATGTTTTATTTTGATTGCGCATGGATTGATTTCCGGTACAATTTTTCTTGATATTTTTTCTGTTGTTAAATTTTTGATTTTTGCTGTTTTTATCAAAATTATCGCAAATACCATCGCCATTAGCATCAATCCAATTAATCCTTTGATTGTTGTTTTGTTGTTTGTAGATTTTTTGGTTATTGATTTTTTTAGGATTGCTTGTCTTTGTTTTGGATTGTGCGAAACCGATCGAACTGAAAACAAAAGTTATTAAAGCTACGGTTAAAAAATATTTTGCAGATTTCATTTTGTTACTCCTTTTTTTTGATGTTAAATTTATTGCGTAAGGATATGTAAATTTTATGCCATAAATTTATATGCGAATTGCGGATAAATACGAAAGAAATTGAAATGCCAAAATCATTGTGATGCGCAGAGGTCGAAAAGTTCGACTATTATGTCGAATAATGAGTTTGATTCTTAGAGTAATATTAAGCATCTTGCATATCAATTTTATTTTATGCGGAAGATTAAAATTAAACAAATATTTGATAAGCAGATTAAATAACAGAAACAAAAAACTTTTAACGGGTTTACTTATGAAGAAAAAATTATTACTATTACTAGTAGCTTTATTTTCACTTACCTTGGTTTTGGCGCAAGAAAAATCGTGTGAAAAGCAAAATTATGCAATTTCTTTTGGAATAAAAGACAATTTTACATTGAAAAATTTCATAATGGAAATTGCGGTAAAAAAAATAATTAATGAAAAAAGTCAGCTTAGGTTATTTTTATCTCCCGAATTTAAAAATGAAAATATAGACAAGTCTATTTCGGATACAAGTTTGACCGTTGATTTGAATGAAAAAAGAATTGACCTTGGAATAGGATTAGATTATTTATGGATTTTGGCGGAAAATAATGACATAGATTTTTATGGAGGTAGTGGTTTAATTGTAACTTATACTGAAAGAAAAGATGAATATACTTCAAGCTATTCATTTAGAAAAAGAGAATCAACTATTAAGAATTCTAATTACTAATAAAAACAATATTGTTA
>CAZCBD010000036.1:0-16935 GCA_964496755.1 uncultured Melioribacteraceae bacterium | reverse complement strand
GGGCATTTTTAAATCAATAATTACAATGTCAAATTCTTTTTTTGTGCCTAACTCAATTCCAATTCTTCCATTTTCTGCAGCTTCAACGTTATAACCTTCGATTTCAAGGAGTCGTTTTGTTCCTTCGCGTAATCCTTTTTCGTCGTCGATTATAAGGATATTTACTTTATTATTTTCCAATAATGAAAAAATTCCTTGATTTATTTTTTCATATTATTAATATAAAGAAATTCTTCACAATTAATCTATAGAGAAAAGAAATTTATAATTAATCTAATTAAAAATAGGAACCGAAGTTCCTATTTTTAATTTATAAAATTGTTCAATTTTGTTAATAATTCCTCAATTACAACCGGTTTATTTAAATAATCATCACATTTTATCCATTCGCGTTCGTCTTCACTTGTTACGCCAAATTTGTATCCGGTGTCATAAGTAGCCGATGTTAAAATGAAGACAGGTATTTTTTTCCCTAATTCGGTGTTTTTTATTTTGTGTGTTAAAACAAAACCCGAATCGTGATGTTCCATAATTAAGTCTATAACGGCAGCATCGGGGTTTTCTTTTTCAAATACTTCAAATCCTTCGGAGGCTGATTCTGCTGTAACTACTTCGAAACCTCTTGCTTCCAGCATTAATTTATTTTGTTCCAATAAATCAATGTCGTCATCTACTAATAGAATTTTTTTGTTTTTCTCTGTTGCTTTTGTCATTTATTAATCTCCTAATTTATAATTTTCTTTTAAATTCGAGTTTAAGTGAAAGGTAATTCCAATTTAAAAACCGTACCTTTATTTTCTTCGCTTTTAACTGAAATCTTTCCTTTGTGCATTTTTATTATTCCGTATGAAATTGCTAATCCAAGTCCGGTTCCCTTGCCTATTTTCTTTGTTGTAAAAAACGGTGTAAAAAGTTTACTCATATTTTTTTCTGGGATTCCGCAACCGGTATCAATAATTTCTACGATTAAATATTTATCTGAATTTTTTATTGTAATGTTTACATATTTTAATTCCGATTCTTCGAGAGATTCACATGCATTGTTGATTAAATTCAAAAATACTTGTTTTAATTGGTCGGCATCGGCATTAATAATGCTTTTTTCTGATTGGTTATTTAAAATAATATTAATATCAGAATTTGTATTTTTAATTTTAACAGATTTGATTACATCCGAAATTAAATCTATTAGGTCAACATCTGTTTTTTGGAGTTTACCCTGCCGAGCAAAATTCAGAAGATTGGAAACAATGTTTTTACAACGATTAGCTTCATTTATTATCAATTTCAAATCATCGGCTGATTGAGGGTTTTCACCTTTTTTTTCCGATTCGCGTTTTAGCATTGAAGCATAAAGCATAATGCTTCCCAAGGGGTTATTAATTTCGTGTGCTACTCCTGCAGCAAGTTGACCAATTGAAGCAAGTTTTTCGGCAGAATGTAATTGATCTTGTGTTGTTTCCAATTCATTCAATGCGCTTTCCAATTTATTTATTAAATATGGCAAACACATTTCTTCTTCTGCCAAACCTTTTGCTATTGCAATAGCATATTCTCTGCAAGTTGGGTATCCGCAAGCACCGCAATTTAATTCGTCCTTAGGATTTATTTTTCCTGTTTTTGCCAGAATTTCTTTTATTTTGTTTGAATCGGGTGTAGGTTTTCTTTCCGGTTTAGGGATAAAGTTTCTTTTTAAATCTAATTCTCTACTATTAAAAATCGAACTTTTCCAAATATGTTTATCTAAATGATTATTTGTATCGTGAATGTATTCAAGTACCTTATCCTGTTTTGAATAATGATTCAATTCACTATCTATTGCAGGACCGTTAATGCACCCTTCACAAAAAAGGATATCGATTAATTTATTTTTTATTTTTCCTTCTGCAATATCTTCAATTATTTCAACAACCTTTTGCTTTCCGTCCACCACAATAATATCTTTGGCTAAAACATCGTGCCCTATTCCTGCAGTTTTTAGTAATCCGCCGGCAAGAGGAAATGTTTTTCCAAGATTAGAATGCGGAGGATCAAACTCAGAATCTTCCAATTCATCGAGGTTAATATTTAATTTGTTAAATATTTCTTTCAGTTCAATAAATGTAAGAACAGCATCAATTGCATTTTCAACTTCAGGATCGGTTTGTTCAAATTTTTTAGCCGTGCAAGGACCAATGAAAACGATTTTAATGTTTTTGTCTTCATTTTTCAAATACCTACCCATTGCAACCATCGGCGAAACGATTTTTGCTAAATTAGGAACTAATTCCGGATAATATTTTTCGATAAAATTATAAACTGCCGGGCAAGGTGAACTGATTAATGTTTCATTTTTGTTGGCTTCAAAGATTTTTGAATATTCTTGGCTTACCAAATCGGCACCAAAAGCAGTTTCGGAAACTTTTAAGAATCCCACTTTGCGCAAAGCAGTAGGTATTTTTTTATATAAATCCGGAAAAGAAGCTGCAAACGCAGGTGCAACAATAGCAACGGCATTTGCAGTAGGTATTAAATTATAAAGAACTTTTTCAACGTCACTTTCAATTTTTTTTGCGTGTTGGGAACAAACCTTTACACAGTGTCCGCAACTTATGCATCTTTCGGCAAGAATTACCGCTTGTCCGTTAAGCACTCGGATAGCTTTAGCCGGGCATTCCCGAATACAAGAATAACAACGTTTACACCTATCACTAATGGTACTAATTATTTGAGTGCTCATATTTCCTCCGCTAATTTTAAAGCAGAATCTATAAATTCGACTAAAGCTATCCTAATCTTAGTGATTAGGTTTTTCTTTTAAGTAAGATCTTCTATCAACATAATGAGTATGCAACAATTCATGGCAAAGATGGTTATTTGGTTCGCCAAGAAATTCTTTGTACAATTGTTTAAGCGACTCATTTTCGTGTGATCTTCTATTTTTACTTTTATCATCTATTTCATATAAAACAGCGACGCGTTTTTTTATTTTTTCAGGATCTTGGTGAATTGGTTGTCCGCCACCGTTAATGCAACCGCCGGGGCAACTCATAACTTCAACGAAGTGATAGTCGCATTCACCTTTTTCAATTGAATCTAAAATGGGGTTAACATTTCCTATTCCGTTAACAACAGCTACTTTAACATTCAAATCGCCAACTTTTAATGTAGCTTCTTTTACTCCTTCCATTCCGCGAATATCATCCAAATGCATTGCATCAAGTTCTTCACCTGTTATTTTGGCATATGCAGTTCTAACGGCAGCTTCCATAACACCACCGGATGTACCGAAAATAGCTGCTGCACCGGTTGATTCGCCAAGAGGATTATCAAACTCTTCTTCCGGTAAATCGTTAAAATCAACTCCGGCCATTTTGAAGAATCGTAATAATTCTCTTGTTGTTAATACTGCATCCACATCTTGCATTTTTTCATTGGCCAATTCGGCTCTGTCAGATTCAAATTTTTTAACAGTACACGGCATAATTGAAACCACAAAGATATCTTCCGGATTGATGTTCATTTTTTTTGCATAATATGATTTAATTATGGCACCTTCCATTTCATGTGGCGATTTGCATGTTGAAAGATGATCTAATAATGCCGGTCTGTTTTGTTCAATATGTTTTACCCAGCCCGGGCAGCAACTTGTAAACATTGGCAAAGTACCTTTGTTTGATACTCTGTGCACAAATTCTGTTGCTTCTTCCATAATTGTTAAGTCTGCCGCAAAATTAGTGTCGAAGACCCGTTTAAAACCTAATCTTCGTAATCCGGTTGCCAATTGACCTGTTACATTTGTCCCGAGCGGCATTCCGTATTCTTCGCCTAAGCTTGCTCTAACAGCCGGAGCAACTTGCACAACACAATATTTCTTTTTATCAGATAGTGCATTTTGTACTTCTTTTAAATGCGATTTTTCTCTTAAAGCAGCAGTTGGACAAACCAATATGCACTGTCCGCAAAGAATACAATCGCTAACATTTAATCCTTTGTTAAAAGGTGTTGTTACGTTACTGCTGAAACCGCGATTTGTAAAATCAATTGCACCAATTTTTTGAATTTCGTTGCAAGTTCTTACGCATCTGCCGCAAAGAATACATTTTGCGGGGTCTCTTTCCATAGATGCACTGGAAATATCGATTGCATGATTTTTCTTTTCGCCAATAAATCTATGTTCGCGAACACCGTATTGCTCGGATAAATCTTGCAACTCACAATTTTTGTTTCTAACACAAACCAAACAATCCTGAGGATGATTTTCAATCAATAATTCAACTATTGTTTTTCTTGCCGTTCTAACGCGAGGTGAATTTGTGTTTACTTTCATTCCCTCTTGTACGGGATATGCACATGATGGAGTTAAACCTTTCATACCATCAATTTCAACTACGCACATACGGCAAGCACCTGTTGGAAATAAATCTTTCATGTGGCAAAGTGTAGGGATATTAATACCAACCGATTTTGCTGCATCAAGGATCGTCATTCCTTCTTCAGCTTTAACTTTTATATTATTTATGGTTAATTCAACCATTTTATACTCCATTTCAATTTTTCAATTAAAGAATTGCAATTAAAAAACTTCAATTGCTTCAAAATTACATGATTCATAGCACATTCCGCATTTAATGCAAGTGTTTTCAATAATTTGATGCGGTTGTTTTTTCTCACCTATAATTGATTCATTCGGACATTTTCTTAAACAAAGTCCGCAACCGGTACATTTATCCGTAATAATTCTATAAGTAAGTAATTCTTTGCAAACCCCGGCTCTACATTTTCTTTCGAATAAATGTTCTTCATACTCATCCTTGAAATATCTTAATCCGGATAGAATTGGATTCGGAGCCGATTTTCCAAGTCCGCATAGTGATGTATCTTGAATTACTTGTGCTAATCTCTTTAAATGAACAATACCTTTAAATCTTTGAAGAGATTCTTCTTTATTCTCTTCATTATCGTATGATTTAGGAATTCTTTCCAAAATTTCCAACATTCTTTTTGTACCTTCTCTACAGGGCACACATTTACCGCAGGATTCACTAGTAATAAAAGTCATAAAGAATTTGGCAACGTCAACCATACAAGTATTTTCATCCATTACAACAAAACCGCCGGAGCCCATCATGGCACCAACTTCAATCAATGAATCGTAATCAACTTTAGTATCAATTACACTTTCCGGCAAGCAACCGCCCGAAGGTCCGCCAATTTGAACAGCTTTGAATTTTTTTCCGTTTGCAATTCCGCCGCCAATATCGAATACAACTTCTCTTAAAGTAGTACCCATCGGAACTTCTACCAAGCCACTGTTAACCAATTTGCCACTAAGAGCAAAAACTTTTGTTCCTTTTGATTTTTCGGTACCGATGGCATTAAACCAGCAAGCACCTTTTGAAATGATATCGGGTACATTTGCAAAAGTTTCAACATTGTTGATAATGGTTGGTTTTCCAAATAAACCGCTAACTGCCGGGAACGGGGGTCTTGGTTTAGGCATTCCGCGTTTACCTTCAATTGAGCCAATTAAAGCGGTTTCTTCGCCGCAAACAAATGCTCCCGCACCTTTTTTTATTTTTAAATCGAATTTAAATCCACTACCTAAAATATTTTCACCTAACAAACCATATTCATGGCAAGTTTTAATTGCTCGTTCCAATCTTTCAATTGCCAATGGATATTCCGCACGGCAATAAATGTAGCCGTAATTGGCTCCAATTGCATAACCGCCGATTATCATTCCTTCAATTAATCTATAAGGATCGGATTCCAAAACCGCTCTATCCATAAATGCGCCTGGGTCACCTTCATCGGCATTGCAAACAATGTATTTTGTTTCAACTTTTTGATTATAAGCAAACTCCCATTTTTTTCCGGTTGGGAAACCGCCACCGCCTCTGCCGCGAAGTCCGCTTTCCAATACTTCATTTACAACTTCACCGGGATTCATTAAGCGAAGTGCTTTGTCTATTCCTTTGAAGCCGCCATTTGCAATGTATTCATCAATGGAATCAGGATTAATAATTCCGCAATTACTTAAAACTCTTTTTTCTTGTTTGGCAAAGAAAGGAATATCGTAAATGGATTTAACCTCTTCGGTACTTTTGCCATGTTTGCCCAATAATCTTTTTTTATAAATACCGTTTTCAATTAAAGCGGCTTTTACCAAAGCAGGCACATCTTTATCCTGAACTTCGGAATAAACTACTCTATCTTTGCCCGGCATTTTAATATCCACAATAGGTTCAACTGCACAGAACCCGATACAACCGGTAGGTACTATTAGTGCATCAATATTATGTTTTTTTAATTCTTCTTCAAAAGCATCTTTTACTTTACCTGCTCCCGAAGCCAGTCCGCAAGTTCCCATTCCAATAAAAATAACGGGTTTATCATGTTTTTTATACAATAATCTTTCATTCAATTCTTTGATTTCATTTTCAAGTTTTTCATTCTTTTCATTTAACGGTCCACCTGAACAAATTGAAATGAAAGCATTATTTGGATTTTCAGGAGTATGTAAACCAACATCTATAAATTTTTCCATTTTAATCTCTACTCTTATTTTTCCAATTTTTGTTTAGCTTCTTTTCTGAATTTGTTTATTATTTTGGGTATTTCTTTAACGCTTACTCTGCCAAAATACTCATCATTTACACTGATAACCGGTGCAATTGAACAAGCTCCAATGCAAGCAACTGTTTCTAGTGTAAATAATTTATCTCTGGTAGTGTCGCCGGCTTTGCATTCCAATTCTTGTTCTAAAGAATATAGAACATTTGCCGAGCCTTTAACGTGACAAGCCGTACCACGGCAAACGCGAATTACATATTTGCCAAGTGGAGTTAATCTGAATTGATTATAAAAAGTAGCTACTCCGTAAACACCGCTAAGAGCCATTGACAAGAAATCAGCTACATCTTGCAATGCTTCTTCCGGTAAATAACCGTATATTTCCTGTACATCTTGTAATAAGGGAATTAGGTTACTTCTGTCTTTTGGAGGGTATTTTTCGAATAATTTTTTGTGCATCTTTTTCCTCGTTAATTGTAATCGAGAAATATTCCGCAATTAATGTGCCATTTTTATAGAGTATATTTTTCTCTATTGAAATTCATTTTAGCGATTTTATTCTCGATATTAAGTTTTTGTTTCTAAATAATGGGAAAATCTACCGGTTATTATTCTCATATTTTGGAGGTTTAAATTCAAAAGCGTGGCCGATACCACGCTTTTTGCAAAAAATAACATGTTTACTTAAAATATTTTTCCAACGTTTTTTCAAGCTCTTCGCCTCGCAAATTTGAATCAAGTGCCAATATTTTCCCATCTTTGCCGACTAATATCGGTTTAGGAATTCCAATTACTTCAAAATCTTTTTTAATTTTAAGTCCGTCACTATTGTTGATAAAACCGTTTTTCCAAGGCATATTCCATTTTAGAGATCTGAATTTTTTAATTACATCAACATTCCTATCTATTGACAAACTAATAATTTCGAATCCTTTTTGTTTGAATTTTTCATAAGCTTTGTGCAAACTTTCCATTTCATTTACGCAAGGTCCGCACCATGTAGCCCAAAAATCCAACAAATAAATTTTCCCCATCATTTTTTCTTTCGAAATGGTTACATTCGGATCATCAATTGATTTGACTTTAAAATCAGGTATTTCCTTACCTAGAAGAATTTTTATTTCAGAAGGAAATTGTTTAATAATCCCGTATATTTTTTTATTATCGGCATACTTTTCTTTAATAAGATTGGAAAGTTTTTTCAATTCTTCTGTATTTTTAGAATAGAATGCATTTGCGGCTTTATTTATCAAAATAAAATATATAATATCTAAAGAGTTGGTTTGGGCGGCAAATTTCTCCATAATTTCAGAATGCTTATATCGTGGAAAGATATTTCTGTATATCATAAAAGCATTCGGCAAAATACTCCAAACTATATTGGTAGGTTCTAACGAATTAAAGTATTCCTCGGCTTTTTTAAAATCAACTTTTCCGGTCATGTAAGAGGCTGCGGAAAGATAAGCACATTTATATAAGTCGCTGTTATTTTTTTCTTTTTCAATTAAAGCCGGTAAATTTTCAAAAAATTCAGCATGTGAAGGCTGAAAACCTTTAACAGTTTTATTTTTTTTCAGAAAATCAAAAAACTCATCTTTTAATAACTCTAATTCACTTTTTATGTATAGTAGTTGCTTGTTCAAATTGGCAAGTGTTTTATTGCCTGACAATTCATATCTAAATTTCTTATTGCTTTTAATTAAATCATTTGGATTAAAAATTATTTTAATTTTACCGTTTTCAGGGTATATAACGGATCTGAAATCACCGGTAGAATCGGGTACAAATTCTTTACTAACAGGTGAATTAATTGTTCTGTCATTGGCAGTTATGCTACATAATTGATATTCTACTTTTTTTAATTTTGTATCAAATTCAAAAATATACAATCCGTTTTCAGATTTTTTCATTTTTTCGGGAGCTTTAATATTATTATTATTAAAACTACCGGCAGTATAAACTTCATCAAAATCTTTAAATTTGTATGTTGCCAAATTCACGTCAATAACAAGCTCTTGAGATTTATCATTTATTACAATAAGCTTTTCAGCTTTATGATTAGGCATTGCAAACATAATTTTATAATTGCCCGGTTTATCTATAACTATTTTGTAATTTCCATTTTTATCAGTATGATGAAAATTATTAAAATAAACTTGACTTAGCGTACCGATGCTTATAGTTGCAAATTCAGACGGTTTGTTATCATGCCCTAGTAATTTTCCTTTAATTATTGTGGTTTGCGAAAATAGTAATGAAAAGAAAAAAAGAATTGAAATAATTTTGATTATTCTGTGATAATACATGTTAACCCCACTATTTGTTTGTAAATAAACAGCAAAAACACCCTTTTTTTGCCATTAGCTTTGTTCCTAAAGTAAAATAAAGATAATTGAAAATACTCTTAGATGCAATTTTTTTTAACAATTTTGGGGATTTAATGAAAGGATTAAAAAAAATCTTAATTAAAGATAAAAAAAAAGCAGCTTATTAAAGCTGCCTAAAATTGTCGGAACGGCGGGATTTGAACCCGCGACCACTTGAACCCCATTCAAGTACGCTACCGGACTGCGCCACGTTCCGTTTATAATTTGGATTTCAAATCTAATAAAAATGTTTTAATTTCCTCAAGGTCTTTTTTTATTTCTCGTTTTTTTTCAGGATTTTTTTTGATTTTTTGTTCGCTGATACTATCTTTTGCCAAGTTACTGTCATGCTTGCTGATTGTATTTGGTTGGGAAATAATTTTTTTGGCACCTTCAATTGTATATTTTTCATCTCTAAGCAGTTTTTTTATTTTCATAATAAGCTCAATATCCTTATTAGTATAAATCCTATTCCCTGCTCTGTTTTTTTGAGGCGACAACTCATCGAATTCGGTTTCCCAATAACGCAAAATATATTGTTCCAAATCAGTAAGCTTAGAAACTTCGCTTATGGAATAATATAATTTTTTTAGTCCGAAATCTTTCATGATTTATTCGATTAATTAAAAAAGAAAAATAACTAATTCATTTAATATAAGCAAGTTCCACGAAACAGTTCATTCGTTTCATTAAATGGAATATATAAACAAGTTATACTACAAACCTAAGCTAAAACTTGAATTTTCTTTTTTCATGTCTTGCTTTAGCGCGTTCAATTGTAGCTTTTCTGTACTCAGGGTCAGTGTGATAACGATTTTTTGCACGTTCCAAAGTTTTTTTGCGATATTCAGGATCATTTTGATAGCGTTCGCGATAGATTCGTTTTATAATTTCCCTATATTCCGGATCGTTGGCGTATTTTTCATTCATTTTTTTTAAGTGTTTTTCTCTTTTTTCTTTTGAATTACTCATTGTACATATTCTAATTTTTATTTAGTAAATTGAGTTAGTTTTTGTATTTCGTAAACTTTTTTCACTAATTAGTTAGAATTAATTTGATTAAGACAAAAACTCCGGCAACATAACTTAATTCTTTAAATCCGGAAATGTAACCATCACATTTAGCTGCAGTTAAACTTATCTTTCTAAAGTCATCTCTATTTGCAATATTGGACAAATGCACTTCCACTTTTGGAATTTTACAAATTTCAAGGGCATCGCGAATAGCAACTGAAGTGTGGGAATAAGCAGCAGGGTTTATTAAAATACCTTCGAACTTATCATCTGCATTTTGTAAAATGTCAACTATTTCACCCTCAATATTAGTCTGAAAAAAATGGAAATTAATATCGGGAAAATTTTTTATAAGTAATTTTTCGATATCATTTAATGTAATGCTACCATATTGAGTTTTGTCTCTTAGGTCAAGTTTATTTAGATTGGGTCCGTTAACAACTAAAATTTTCACTATACACCTTCCATTTCTTCAATTACTTCTCTGAGTTTCGGTGAAATGTAAACTTCCTCAATTCCAAGTTCTTTTAATGCAGCGGCCAAAGTCATCACTTTTCGTTGTGTGTTTGCCAGTTTGTTTAACACAATAACTTTGTTACTTTTTAGTAAACAATAACCACCTTTGAAGTCGCCCTTTTCAAACCGTACTTTTGCGCCAAGTTGATTTGCAACTTCTTTAAGTTCATCTAATAATTTTTCAAATTCTTTTTCTTTTATTTTCATAAAAAAACTTTAGATTTGTTTTTCAAAACATAATAAAAAAAAACTTTATATTCCGTTCAAAAATTTTAAGGTTAAAAATTTGAGAATAGCTTCAATTGATATAGGTTCAAACACTGTTTTGTTGTTGATTTGCGAGTTAAAAAACGCTGAAATCTTTTCTATTCAGAATGAATATAGAATGCCTCGGATTGGCGAAGGAGTTAAGTATGGTTCGCAAATAGGAAATGAAAAAATAATAAAATTACTTCGCATTCTTGATGAATATAAAGCAATTGCAGATAGCAGAAATTGCGAAAAAATTTTGGCTGTTGGCACAGCTGCTTTACGAAAAGCTTCCAATGGATTGGAAATTGTTGAACGTATTAATACCGATTTAGGCATAGAAGTAGAAATTATTGATGGTAAAACGGAAGCTTATTTATCGTTTTTGGGTGCAACGGGTGGCGAAACGGATAATAATCAAAATAGACTGGTAATTGATATTGGCGGAAGCAGTACAGAAATAATTTATGGTAACGGAGAAAAAATTTTTTTTTCGAATAGCTTTCCAGAAGGTGCGGTTACTTTGAAAGAGAAATTTATTAAAACCGATCCGTACTCCCAAGAGGATGTACTCAAATTAAAAGAATTTCTCATCAATTTTTTTGATGAAGTAAAAAAATCGATTCCTAAAAATCCGCTTACATTTGCAGTAGCCGGAACCCCAACTACATTAGCATCGATTAAGAACGGAAACAAAAACTATGATGAAAAAAAAGTGGCTAATACTATTTTAAAATATTCCGACTTATTGGATTTAGAAACTGAAATGTTAATTAAAAGTAGTAAGCACATTTTATCCGATTATGGTGAGGTTGTTTTGGGCAGAGAGGATGTGATTAATACTGGACTTATTATTTTAAGTCAGATATCTAAAATTTTAAACATTTCCGAAATAAAAGTAAGTACTAAAGGAATTCGGTACGGTTTGGTCTATAAATTAATTGCAAACGGCGCAAAAGGAAGCAAATACTGAGCTAAATGCAAAAGTACAATAAATATAACTCCGAAAACAAAAGCATATATTTTGTAGCCCGTTTGAACATAAATTCCCCAAATTGCAAGATATAGAGTAAAAAGTATTGTTAATGCTTCCAGAGCAAGTAAAACATAAGCGGCAAAAGGTTTTATGATAAAGGGTGACGGATTGAAAGTAAAATAAAATTCACCGAATAAAGCGTATTGCAAAAGAGAAAGAATAACGACAGCAAAAATCATCGGCCAAAGTGAATATGTAAATAATGTATAAGAATCTTTATATCGTACGTAAATACCGAATATTTTTGAAGTTAGTTTATAGAATAATGAAAATAAGAAGATGAAAAGAAAAAAATAACCGAAAGAGAGCAATAAATTAAAATAGAATTCATCAAAAACAAAAATATTTTTTTTAGTGATGTTAGCCAGAACCAAGCCATTAAAGCAAAATTTAAAACTCAACACAAATAGAAGTATAAAGACGTAATTTTTTTTCTCGGCGAAAAAAATATTTTGAAAAGCTTTACGAGGCGTTTCAAGCATTTTCCAAAAAGTTGTCCATAAATCAATATTTGCAATTTTTTCACGTAAATAAAAGTGGCAGTTTTTACAGACTCTATCTATGGAATTATTTTTGTGTCCGCAATTCGGACACTCAATTGAATTTTTCATCTTAAATTCATTCTTATATTAAGTTGTGGCTTTTTTGTAAAGTAATTTTCAGAAACATCAAAATCGAATAAATGTGCATCTACGTAGGCATCAACAAGATTTAATAAATAGGCAATTGCAGCATAAACCACAAAGGAATCGCGATAATCACGATATGAATCTCTAATATATTTAAATCTGTTTTGGTCAGGGTTTTGCACAAAAAGATCCTCGTATTTTTTGTATTGTTTATTACTTTCAATCCACTTAGACGCATAATAAGCATATAATCCCCAAATAATCGGGGCTTTCCACCACGAGCCGTTATAAATCTGCCCCCATCCGGGAATAATTGCACTTCTAATTAGCGCACCGGTGGGCGATTTGGTGGGAATAAATGTGGAATCGGAATAATTATCAGTGGAAATTTGCTTTGAATCTAAAGAATCTGTTCTGTTTTGAGCAAACCCGAATGAAAGAAAAATCGAAATAAAAAACGCTATTTTAATCGTTGTATTTATCAATTATCTCAAATAATTCAAATAATCTTTCTAATTCATCATTGGAATAAAATTCAATACTTACTAAACCGGAGCCATCCTTTTTTTGTTTGCATGAAACTTTTGTTCCGAATATTCTGCGCAATCTATTTTCAATATCTCTTTGGGCTATTAATTCCAAGTCCGCCTTTTTAGGTTCTTTGGGCTTTTCTTTTTTTACCAAACTATTAAAGTTTTTAACTAAAGCTTCAACTTTACGAACCGAAAGTTGTTCCTTTATAATTTTAGTTAGTACCTCAATTTGTAAATCCACACTAGGTAAATTAATTAGCGCACGAGCATGTCCGCTTGAAATTTCTCTTTTAGACAATGCTTCTTGAATTTGTTTCGGAAGTTTAAGTAAACGAATAGAATTTGTAATTGTTGAGCGGTCTTTCCCGACTTTTTCTGCAATTTCTTCTTGAGATAAATTGCATTCTTCCATTAATCTTTTATAAGCTTCGGCAACTTCAATAGGATTAAGTTGTTCTCTTTGGATATTTTCAATTAATGAAAGAGCCAACATTGCTTCATTGGTTTCAACCTTAATAATGTATGCCGGAATTTCACGATAACCGATATCTTTACAAGCACGAAGCCTTCTTTCGCCAGAAATTAATTCGTATCTGTTATCGGGTGCGCGGCGTACTGTAATGGGTTGAATTAAACCGTTTTCAAGGATCGAGTTTTTTAGCTCATCAATTGCAACAGGGTCAAATTCTGTTCGAGGTTGATACGGATTAGGTGAAATAACATTAATTGGAATTTTAGCAATAATATCAAAAGATTGACCATCATCACTTTGGAGATTATCTGATGATATTGAATTATTGTTGTTTGCGTTCAAATCGTTTTTCATTTTCGGATTGATTAATGCATCAAGTCCTCGGCCTAACCCGGGTTTCGTTTTGCTCATAAAATTATCTTTTTATTTTATATTTAAATTTGATCTTTCAATTAATTCGGAAGCAAGCGAGATATAATTTTTTGAACCGGTTGAAATTGCATCGTAAAGAATTACCGGTTTTGAATGACTGGGAGCTTCCGAAATTCTAACGTTTCGGTGAATTAAAGTTGAAAAAACCTTGTCGCCAAAATATTTCTTCACTTCTTCAACCACTTGGTTCGAAAGGCGTAATCTTTGATCATACATCGTTAAAACCACACCTTCTATGTGTAAGTTTTTATTAAAATGCTTTTTAACTATGTTTATTGTATTGAGTAATTGCCCTAATCCTTCAAGAGCAAAATATTCGCACTGTACCGGAATAATCACAGAATTACTACAAGTTAATGAATTTAAGGTTAAAACTCCCAAAGAAGGCGGACAATCAATAAAAATAAAATCGTATTTATTTTGAACACTTTGAAGAGCTTTGCGCAATAAAATTTCTCTATCTTGAAAATCAATCATTTCTACTTCGGCGCCCACAAGATTAATGTTTGAAGGAACAACATCTAAATTGGGCATATCGGTTTTTATTGTTGCTTCTTCAACCGTAGATTGACCAATTAAAACCTCATAAATAGACGGCGCATTTTCACGAATACCTAATCCCGACGAGCTGTTTGCTTGTGGATCAATATCTATTAGTAATGTTTTTTTTTCGGCTGCAGCTACTGAAGCGGAAAGGTTAATAGAAGTAGTAGTTTTACCTACTCCTCCTTTTTGATTTGCAATAGAAATTATTTTTGCCATAGATTATTTTTAGTTCAAAATATTTAAAATATTGAATTTAGAATATAATTATTTATTTCAAAAAATATAAAGAAAATTAAATTTCGATTTCTTCGCCAAATTTCATTACTTTGCAAGGAGTTCCGCCTGCTTCAACTTTTTCTTTAAATTCAAACGGATCGGCATTAATAATAGGCCAAGTATTATAATGCATAGGAACAGCTACCTTAGGATTTAAAAACTCAACTGCTTTTATTGCGTCATTAATTCCCATTGTAAAATTATCACCAATTGGTAATAAAGCATAATCAATAAAATTCATTTGGCCAATTAGTTTCATATCTAAAAATAATCCGGTATCACCTGCATGATAAATTGTTTTTCCATCTGCATAAATAATAACACCGGCGGGTTCACCGGCATATTGATTATCCGGAGTTTTTGAACCATGATGAGCAATTGTTAATTTAACTTTTCCGAAATCGAAATTATAAGCGCCACCGATATGCATATTATGAGCTGTAAATCCTTTTTCAGACAGATAGTTTGCCAATTCATTTACGCAAATAAATGTACTGCCCGAAGCTTTGGCAATTTTCAATGCATCTCCGATATGATCTCCGTGTGCATGTGTTAAAATTATATAGTCCGCTTTTATATCCGAAGAATTTTCATTGCAAGTAGGATTCTCGTCAATAAAAGGATCGATTAATATTACTTTACCATTGTTGGTTGTAATCTGAAATGCCGAATGCGAAAAATATTTTAATTTCATTTATTTTCTCCGATGTTACTTTTTGTTTTTTTTATTTCTAAGATGATATAAAAGTCCGCGCCAACCTTTTACTTCGCCTGCACTTAAACTAAAAGTTAACAAATTTTTCAATGTTTCTTTTGAAAGTCCGCGAATTAATTTGCCTTGTTCTGCCAAAGAAATACTTCCGGTTTCTTCGGAAACTATTAAACTAATAACATCTGTTTGTTCCGTAATACCAAGTCCGGCTCTGTGTCGCATTCCCAACCCGATTCCATTATAAGATGTTTTTTGTGATAAAGGAAGTGTGCACCGCGCAGCTTCAATAACACCGTTTTTAACTACAACGGCGCCATCATGCATGGGCGAACGTGGAAAAAAAAGAGAACGCAAAAGATTTTTATTTAATATTGAATTAATTTCTTCACCGGATTCCACAACCCCTTTAATATCGGTAGATTTTATAATCACAATTAACGCTCCGTGCTGATATTGCGCCATTTCAAAAGCCGCTTCGGTTAAAATATCAGCCATACTTGTTCTATCTTCGGCTTTATCAACAAAAATATTCATTAAAGGTGTTCTACCAACCATTACCAAAAACTTTCTGATTTCCTGTTGAAAAAGAATAATAAATGCAATTAACCAATTGTCGGAAATAATCCCAAGCAACCAACCTATAGCTTTAAAATTTAATGCTTGAGTTATAATTGAAAGAAGTAAAACAATAACAAATCCAAACACTACTTGAGCTGCAATTGTACCTTTAATTGTAACATACAATTTGTAAATAATTGATGTAACAAGAATAATATCAAGCAAATCAACAAAAGTTACATTAATAAAACCGATTTTGAATAAATCAAACATTGGCCACCAGATTTGGATATTTAATAAAAGATAAAATTTTCTTTGCTTCTACCGCTTTTTTTACATCATGGGTACGATTAATAACCGCTCCGTTCATAATAGAAATAGTATCTGTAACTACCGAGGCATTTTCTCTTTCGTTAATTTCTAAATTTAACGATTTGCCTAAAAAAGATTTTTTTGAGTTCCCTATTAATATCGGATAACCCAAACCTTTATATATTGATAGATTTTCAATAATCTGAAAATTATGTTGAACTGTTTTTCCGAAACCAATGCCGGGATCAATAATTATATTTTTTATTCCGGCTTCTAAAGCTTTATCGGATTGTATTTTTAGAAAATTATAAATTTCCGTATTTATTTCAGTATAAGTCGGTTTTTTTTGCATTGTTTGCGGAGTGCCTTGAATATGCATTAGCACATAAGCCAAGCTGTTATCGGCTGCAACATTAAAAATATTTTCATCAAATGTACCACCACTAATATCGTTAATTATGTTTGCACCTACATTTGCAGCAGCTTCTGCAACTTCCGATTTTGTTGTATCAATTGAAATTAAAATATCAGGCTTTTCCGTTTTTAACTTTTCAATTATCGGTACTACTCTTTCTATTTCATCTTTAACAGATACTTGTTCCGCGCCCGGCCGGGTAGATTCTCCGCCAATATCAATAATATCCGCTCCCGCAATAATTAAACGAAAGCCATTTTCAAGAGCAGAATCAGCATAAAAATATTTGACACCATCTGAAAAGGAATAAGGTG